>DAHVEJ010000034.1:0-8994 GCA_027313145.1 Phycisphaerales bacterium
CCCACGGGACTTTGGAAATGTCGGATGTTGAGAAGTGGAATCGGCGGTTCTGGAAATTGCGGAAATTCGTCCGCTCATACGCAGCGGCGAATTACCATACCGACGCGGGCGCGTCAGCAATTATCCAAAATCGTCAATTCAACACAGCACATACAACGCCCAATGTCCCATCTCGCGAGGACCGGCATATACTCAACAGGCAGGTCTTCTGGCTCAGGGCGTGGTGGCGTCAGTGTCTTCCCGGATTGATTGGCTCACGCGGTGTCATGATTTTACCGCTTTTCCCGGCGAGAGCCGGTTGAACCATTTCCAGTGACATGACGCGATAACTGCCCTATACAGCGGCGCGTCCGCGGCGGAATTTAACCGCCTTCCCTTTTCATTCGCCTACACCGGCGAACACCTGTTGATGAACACTCTACCACGTTCCAAATTCTTTGCAACAATGCTGTGAGCTTGCTGCCAACGCCGGTCACGTCTATAACATTCGTTGTGTACTTGCGGCCTGATCGCATGAGTTGGGAAAAACAGCGCACGGGTTACGGTCCCCTTGCGCCGGTACGGTTTGGGATTGCGACGAGGAAAATTCCATCTAAGGATCGGTGCAGTGACTTGGCGATTGCAATAAGAAAGGAAATTACACTCTCATGGCTCCATTAATACTCTATGATTTAAGCCAACTTGATTTGCATAAAGAAGAGTTCTCTCTGGAAGAGATTCGTAAAATTAATCCGCAGCGCTTTGAAATGGAGCAACTCTCGGCGATTATTCATATCGATTACGCCGCTACCACTGTCATTGGTGTTAAACATCTTCGGGAAAATGAGTTTTGGGCGCGCGGCCACATTCCCGGACGCCCCCTGATGCCCGGCGTTTTAATGGTGGAAGCGGCGGCTCAGTTGTGTTCATTTATGGCCCGCAAAACCATCCCTGAAATTGAATTCATGGGCTTTGCCAAGGCGGATACTGTGCGCTTTCGTGGAACGGTCGTGCCGCCGAGCTCGCTGTACTTGATTGCTCAGGCGGCGGATATTTCACGCCGCCGGATCATCGCGAACTGTCAGGGCATCTGTAACGGCACCCTGGTTTTTGAAGCCGTGATAACCGGCATGCCGGTGTGAATTATCCAGCGTCAGCGTTTTAGAGCGGATCAATGCCCGACATGGTTGAAAAAATCGCTGATCTTCTGCCGGAGGTTGCCTGCATTGCCGACCTGGTGAACAATGCGGCTGGCGCGACACCGGATGACGTTTCCCCTGCGCCGGATGGAAATCCATCCGAAGAGCCACTTATATCGCGGGAGAAATCTACGCCGGCCGGCTTTACCGGAATTCCCGCAAAACCCGCCGTCTATGCGTGTTTATCTCCGCAGGGAGTTCCCATTATCGCGGCTACCACGGCGAATTTACGCAAAGCACTCCAAAATCGCATCGCTGGCGAAGCGGAGTCAAAAAGAAACCGCTTAAATTACGCGGAATTTGTCGAAACCGTTCGCTATCGGTGTGTCGGTAGCGCATTTGCCGCAAGCTGGTGGTACTACCGTACCGTTCGATCTTTATTCCCGACACGCTATGCCGCCATGCTGGCTTGGAAACCCGCCTGGTTTGTCACTTTGAATCCGACGGTTGATTTTCCGCGGTTTCAAATTTCCGCCGAGCTTTGCGACGCACCGGCAATGTGTGTGGGACCTTTGCTTTCGCGGCGCGGGGCGCGGGAGCTGATGGAATCCATGGAGGACTTATTTGATCTATGCCGGTATTACGACATACTCCGGCAGGCTCCGCATGGGACGCCGTGTGCCTACAAAGAACTTGGCAAATGCCATGCTCCCTGTGATGGCACAACTTCTCTTACGGAATATCAGAGCCAAATAGCCGCCGCCGGCCATTTTCTTGCGGATTCCCCGGACGCGCGAAACCAATGGTTTGAACAACAGGAAGCCCAAATCCGCCAGGCGGCGTCACGCATGGATTTTCGCCTGGCGGCGGAGTGCAAACGCAAACTGGATATGGCCGATAAGCTGAACGAGGGAAAACTAACGCAAGTTCATAACATGGACGAATGGAAATATTTAATTTTTCAGCCGGGTAAAACCAAAAACTGGATTGCGGCGTTTGTGGCCGGCCCGGGATGGATTCTGGCTTTCCCGGAGGTTCAGAAATCGGAAGTTAATCGGCATTTGTCCACGTGGGTGCAACTGTGCGATCTGGGCGTGGCGGGGTGCCTTGTAAAGGAAACTTTTCCCGTTGAGGAAGTTGCGGCCCTGGTGACTTACCATAAATACCGACCCGCGGATGCCGGGCTTTATATCCCCATGGGACGAACGATGGGCATTGAAATAATATACCAGGGGATGCAAATATGGCTCAATTATGAAAATCAGGATGAAATGCCCGAAATGAATTCTGCCGCGCGGCCCGCCCGGGTCCGCCGTGGTGAAAAGCCGACGGTATAGAGACGTTCGCCATGGCGCGCACGAGTGGGAAACCGATTGGTAGGACTTAAAAGCCTGATAAGCAGGCTTTCAGGAGACGGATAATGGTCAATGGTGCAACGGATGTGATAGTTGTTGGCGGTGGCGTCATCGGCCTGACAACCGCGTGGCAATTAGCGCAACGCGGTGTTTCAGTAACGGTTCTGGAGCAGGGGCGCTGCGGGCAGGCCGCCAGCCGGGCGGCCTTGGGAGCGCTATGGCCGCCGCCGATGGCTCATGCCAGTGCCATGCAACAGATGCACCGGCAAAGTTTGTGGGGATATGAAGCGTTCATCCAGTCGCTTCAAAGTGCCTCGGGCGTGCATGTGGAGTATCAGCGCCGCGGAAAATTGGAACTGTTAAATTCCACCGATGCCGTTCGTACCGCCGAAGAGCAGTGTGCCGCGGCCAATACGTCCTGGCCGAAATTAGGCGACAAGCCGGTAATGGAACTGCTTACCGATCAGCAAGTCCCACAATATGAGCCGGAAATAGCCAATGCGCCCCACGGCGCGCATCTGTGCCGCTGGTCCGGGCAGGTAAATGTGGACCAGTTGCTTGAGTCGCTGGTAAGAGCTTGCATCAATTCCGGTGTGCGGATGATTGAAGCCACCCGCGTCGAGCGACTGGAATCCGCCGCTGACCGCGTTGTGGCGGCCCATGCCAATGGCCAACGATTTGTGGCAGATAAATTTGTGCTGTGTGCGGGAATCGGTTTGCCGACGATTTCTGCCGGGACGGATCTGGCACCACCTGTTACGCCGGTGAAAGGGCAGGCGTTGCTGCTGCGTGTGCAAAAAGAAGCGGTTCGACATATTGTCAAAAGCGGCATGATTTTTCTGGTGCCTTGGCAGGATGGTCGGATTCTGGTGGGTTCAACCACTGAACCCAAGGCGGGATTTGACCTTACAAACACGGCGGAAGGTATCGCATTTCTCATCAATGGCGCAACGCAAATTGTCCCGGCTCTTAAAGCTGCGGTCGTTGAACGCGTATGGGCAGGCTTGCGGCCCACCGGCCCCAAACATCACCCGGTGATGGGCAAATCACCCGCTTTGTCTAATGTGTTTGTGTGTGCCGGCCATTTCAAAATCGGCATCGGCCTGGCTCCGCTGTCGGGTAAGTTCATGGCGGAATTAGTGCTCACAGGTCGAACCGAACCCGGCATGGAGACCTTTGCGCCAAAAAGCTTATCCCAGTAATCGCCCGCAAGCGCCGGCACAGCTTACGGGCCTGGACCAGTGTCGGCCCGCCGCATCAAAAATAATAGTGAATGCCCAGACCGAAGTATTGAATTTCGTTGACGTAAAACTGACCATAAGGTGAGTGGCCGCGATAAAATTCCAGCAGGAATTGCAGTTTTGAACTATCCGGTTTTCCATTGCTTAATTCAATTCCGCCCACGGCTGAAATATCGGTGTCGTAATTATTTTCGCTCCAGTTTTTAAAATCAACACCGGCCACGGGTGACATAAAACAAGTGCCCTTATGGAAGAAGGCCGCACCGTGATATTCCACTCCATAGTGAAACCGCCAATGGCCCAGATTGGCTGGGGCCACATCATCAAGATAGCCCGCTCCGGCGTAGAGCCGGACTGTGCGATGCAATAAATCGATGGAGGCCAGAGCATTAATTTCCTCATAGCTTATTTTTTGACGAAGTCCGTAGTAATACGCCGGATTAGCAATTAAAAATTCATCGCCAAGGTGCGAACTCTGGTGGTAATAGCGCACCAGAAAGGAGAAATTGCGATGACGTGCCGCAAAATAACCGCCTACCAGAAAATCAACATTTTGCAGGTCACTGTGCGCTGTATCCATATTGAAATAGGCAAATGCGTCCGCCTGCATCCCGGCTTCCCACTGCCAATGGTCTGGCCAATTGCCGCGCTCAAATGGTATCGTATCGCCGATGCTCACGGGAATAACATCCTTCAGGCCGTTGGGATGATAGGGCGAATAATAGGTGTAGGCCACGCTGAAGGTCGGCCATTTTGGATCCGCAATCAGTGGTTGAAACAGTCTGCCCGGCGGTAGAAAGCCGGTGGGCAGATGATACACGCCCGCCCGTTCCATGGCCTTGGTATCCATGCCTACAGCAAAGTTTTCGTTGGCGGGATTGGCGGATTGCTCGGGTGTCGGCATGACGCCGACATCGTCTCCCGTGGTGTTTGACGAAGGATGAATCTGGGATGCCGGTGCCGGCAAAAACTCAACGATTTTAACACCGTTTACCTTCCGCACCGCCTTCCGCACGGCCCTGTGATCCGATGCCGGTACGCCGCCAATTTCAACTGTGGCTCCATGCACCTGCACAGACGTGGATCGCAGGTGGAATTTCATATCTAACAGTGCTGAAACGTATCCGGAAATATATGCGTTATGCTCCTGATGAGGCGTCGGCACAACAGCCTTGGCATGGCTGCATGCAACGAACAGGGCAACAACTGCCAGGGTATAGGTGGTACGCATGAATTCTCCTGAATTTCTGTGCTTTATGTCCCATGCCGAATTATATCGTTATAAGCTGCTGAATCTTGCAAATATCAGGTCGTAGCGGTTTCCAGTGGCAGCACCCGCAAGGCCGCAGCCTGAATCCCTCGCTGTGGCCGTGGTTCCGGGGGCGGTGCGACAGGCTTGCCGGCCGTGATATCCAGCATCCGCTGCAAACTGACGCGCGACCAATACGTATCAAAAGGATCAACTTGAATTCGGTTCAAGACCTTCCCCGCTGCGAGATTATCAAGAATATACAGCAGGTGCGGCGGATCGATGCGATACATCGTGGTGCATAGACATTGGCAGTCGGAAAGCACCACAATGGTCTGCTCCGGATGGGCATTGGCCAAGCGTTGTACCATGTGTACTTCAGTTCCTACCGCCCATTTGCTTCCCGCCGGCGCGGCGGCAATCTGCTTGCCGATAAAATCGGTGGATCCCACCAGATCTGCCTTCTGGACCACTTCCCACCGGCACTCCGGGTGTACCAGAACTTTTACGCCAGGCATCCGAAGACGAATGTCATCGACATGTTCCGGTCGGAAAAGCTGATGCACACTGCAATGGCCTTTCCACAGAATAAATGTTGCGTCTCGAATTTGCTGATCGGTTAGCCCGCCGTTGGGCTGCCGATAATCCCAAACCACCATGGATTCCAGCGGGTATCCCATTTTATAACCTGTGTTTCTACCCAGGTGCTGATCGGGGAAAAAAATAATTTTGGTATGCGGCACCTCCGCAGGCTTTTGCCCCCCCAATGCCCAGGACAAAATCTTATCACAATTGCTGCTTGTGCAAACGGCACCGTCATGTTCGCCCACAAAACTCTTCACGGCGGCGGTAGAGTTCATATAGGTGATAGGTACAAGTTTGAAATCCTTGTCGGCTTGGCAAGCCGCCGCGATAGCGGACCAGGCATCTTGAACGTCATCCAGTTGGGCCATGTCTGCCATGGAGCAGCCGGCACCCATATCGGGCAAGAGCACTTTTTGATGGGGGGCGGTTAATACATCCGCCGATTCCGCCATAAAATGCACGCCGCAGAATATCACGAATTCCGCGTCTGCAACTTTGGCCGCCTCGCGTGATAATTGGAATGAATCTCCCAGAAAGTCCGCAAAGCGCACCACATCATCCTGCTGATAATGGTGCCCGAGGATCACCAGCCGCCGACCCATTTCCGCCTTCCGCTGCTCAATTCTGGCTAATAGCTGTTCGCGCGGAATTTGCATGTATTCTTTGGGGATCGGCTGTTGCCACTGCATAACACCACCTCTTCTTTGCAACATTATAGGCACTAAGAGGCGTTTGTGGTATTTTTTAATCTTCGGAGGGGCACGGTTTCATCGCCGTATGAAAATCCGCCAAGACTTCCTGGGTTCGGGCCTCCGCTTCCAGTTCAAAGGGAGAATGGGCATACCCGAAATCCAGGCAGCATTGCACGTACTCGCGCACAAATATGCGCATGTCACCCAGCCGCTCATACTGGCATACGTGTGCCAGTTGATGAATCAGGCGGCGTTTGACATCCGGAAGATTGTTTTTTATGAATATTCCATAGCCGAATGTTATGCCGTCTGTCCGTTCGGTCAATATGCCGATTTCTTTTGCCAACAGTGTCAGCTCGGTGTTCGGATGAGGTAAATCATCGGTATAAATGACGCGCACTTTTTCCGGACGCTTCACTCCTACGCGCAACGCATCCCGCCATTGCAGGGAATCCAGGGCTGCGCCTTTTTCCAGTGCCGAGCGTTCCATCGTTTCGGCCCATACGGTCATGGCCGGTGCAACGGTCGGAACAATTCTCTTCAATACCTCTACGTTAATCATTTTCGCCTCTCCTCTATTTAACGCACGACTTGAATTCTTCGGTTCACGTAGATGTGAGCGTAAGTCTTTCATCGGCTCCGCGTCATGTTTTCATCAACAAATTCCCTGCGGTTTGCAGCCATTTCTGTCCGATAAGCCGCAGGTGTGATAAAATGCGGACCTGCGCCTTGGCCCGAAAGGGCAGCGTCATACAGGGAATTCAATGATCGTAAACAAACCCGTGCTACAATAAGGATGTTGTAGTTGCACAATGGAGAATAATGCATGGCTCAAACGGTCGAGAACGAAAAAATTGGAATCATCCTGGTGGATCACGGCAGTCGTCTGGCGTCGGCCAATGATATGCTTAATGATGTGGTTGAACTCTTCCGGCGGGTCGCCGGTTATTCGATTGTATTTCCCGCGCACATGGAATTGGCGGCCCCCAGTATCGCTGACGCGTTTACGGCCTGTGTTAACCAGGGTGCCACGCGGGTTGTGGTGCACCCATACTTTTTATCACCGGGCCGCCACAGTACCACCGATATTCCGCGCATGGCGGCCGAAGCGGCAAAGCACCATCCGCATATCAGCTTCCACGTTACGCAGCCGTTGGGGCTGGATGAGAAAATCGCACAGGTAATCGTAAAACGCATTACGCATTGCGATGACCATCAGGACAGTTGCGACTACTGCCGGACGCGCAGCAGACATCAACAGGAACTATGCCAATCCAACGGCTATACCTGCCGTGCCTGCCAACCAACCGGCTGTCCCAATGCCTCAAACGTCCCCGGCGTGAACCTGTCCGAGTAATGACTGCGGGGCGACGTGGTTTGTGTTCCATCCGACTATGGCACGGCTCCTGGAAGTACCATCGTGTTGAGGTACGCCATTATCGTCACTGCTTGTGGATCACCGGATAATTAATCCGGTGCTTGATCCAATGCCGCCAACCAACCACGGTATTATCATCGCGGTGCTCTACGACCCGGTTTGCTTCCAGGGGGCTAAAAGTGTCGCCGTCGTAGCCCCGCGATTACTGGTTCAGAGTCTTGCGTAAGATACATTCCGGCCACCGTGCTTTTTTGTGATCGGCTTAAGGGTTCAGGCCCACCCGTTTGACTTTTTCGCCCGCTTGGTTAATAGTGTAGTTATGAAAAGTGATCGCCCATTCTGCCTCGCGAAATCAACCGGCGACGGATATCGTTTCTGGTTCTATTATTTTACCGGTGCTTTGCGGCGGGCTGGGTGATCTTTTGCCATCGTGTAAATGTGATCCTAAAGCCCGCAAAAAGCGGGCTTTTTTATTGCTATTCGACGTTTCCTAAAAAGGAGTTTCAAATGGACCGGTCGATTTTTACAAGCATTGAACGAACATTGGCGCAGTCGCGCGAGGCGCTGGAATTATCAGGACACATTCGTGCTCGGCTCACCCGGCTCGTGGAGCGTCGTTGGCGCGGCATCACAAATTCATGATATGCCCCGGTTTGAGCATGCCGAGTCGGCGAAGGAAAATTCAGTTCACGTATTGCGCGGCGGAAGCACCGCCGCAGACGGAGTAAAAAAATGATTGTAGTCATGCAACAAGGTGCCGATAAGTCTCGCGTGGATCACGTCGTATCACTGATACGGGAAATGGGCCTGCGCGAACATGTTATCGTGGGCACCGAGCGGACGGTCGTGGCCTGTATCGGCGATGAACGGAAAATGGATATTGAACGCGTGGAAAATGTTTCCGGCGTGGAAAAGGTGATGCCCGTGCTGGCCCCATATAAACTAGCCTCGCGGGAAGTAAAAAAGGAACGCTCTGTCGTGGCCCTCGGAGGAACCCTGGGAGCCAGTGCCGGCGGAAAAAAAATCGCGATGATTGCCGGTCCATGCTCAGTGGAAGACCGTGTTAAACTTCTCGAAGTGGCCCATGCGGTAAAAGAGGCGGGAGCCACCGCGCTGCGTGGCGGTGCGTTTAAGCCCCGCACCAGTCCCTATGCGTTTCAGGGCATGGGTGAAAAAGGCTTGGAAATTCTGGCGGAAGCTCGCGAACAAACCGGCCTGGCAGTGGTGACGGAGGTCATGTCCATTGAACAGGTTCCGCTGGTGGCCAAATACGCGGACGTATTTCAGGTCGGCGCGCGGAATATGCAGAATTACAATTTGCTCTGGGCGGTGGGGGAGCAGAAAAAAACGGTTCTGCTCAAACGCGGCTTAAGCGC
>DAHVEJ010000034.1:9031-29148 GCA_027313145.1 Phycisphaerales bacterium
TGTCGCGCGGTAACAGCAATGTGATCCTCTGTGAACGCGGTATTCGCACGTTTGAATCCTACTGTCGCAATACCCTGCCGCTGGCCATTGTGCCGGAAGTTCACCGCATCAGCCATTTACCTATTATTATTGATCCGTCCCAAGGCACAGGCCACGCGCATCTGGTGCCGGACATGTGCCGCGCTGCGGTCGCATGCGGAGCCGATGGATTAATTATTGAATGCCACAGCGATCCGGAACACGCCCTGACCGATGGTGCGCAATCCATCACGCCGCAAGTCTTGAAATCATTGATGGTGTCACTGAAAAAAATCGCGGCAGCTGTGGATCGGGAAATCTGATGGCTATGATCCCCACGAAGGGGCTACAACACCTGAATTTCCAGCCGGCACGTGTGGCCATTGCCGGCGTCTTGATCAATACGTCGCGTTGACAGCTTTGACGTTAATGTAAGCTGCACTATCGCCGGAAAATCAGCCGGGTCTGATTGTACCACATCCTGGCGGTTAGAGCCGCCGCTCGATGAAATTTCAGCGAGCATGATTTGGGCCCAAGGCCGTAATTCCGAAAATGCGTCACGCGTGGCCAGCAGACATAACAACGTGCGGCAGACGGAACTTGAATCAGGCGAATCAGCGTGATCAGGCGTTATAAAATCCAACGATCCGGCAATCGCGGCGTTCATTCTGCCGCCGGCGATCCACTTGGCAGCTCGGATGATTGCTAACATGCCGGGCGTCTGGCGATCAGCAAAAGTAATCAATGGTCCCCGTAGGCCAAATGCAATAGTTAATTCGGCCGGCACCGTGCTGGGCAAAGTGCGGCGAAATGCGGCGGGGCTGGCAAATCTTCCGCCATCTGCAACCCGCGAAGCCTGAAATATGCGGTCGTCTTCCAGTGACCCGTAGCGTGTCCCGATAAACAGTCCCATTGTTTCTCTCTGGGCCGCTGAAACTCCCTGTAGCAGTACGGTGGTCAGTTTGTGCGATTGTGCCGTGATGGCATTTATTTCACGGCCCGACAAATTGGAGTCTTCCCTATCGTCGGGCGGCGGAGCATCGGCGCTCATGTTCCGCGCACAGTAAACCGGCTTTGTTCCACTTTGCCCCACGAGGGCGTACATATATACCGTGTCAGTCATGGCTTATGCTTTCGCCGTTCAGGATTCCCAATACAATAGCGGCATTCAACCCTCCAAAACCGCTGGCCGTTTTCAGAATGCGTTTCATTGGCGCGGCCGTCGGGCAGGCCCGAACAAAATTTAATTCCGGCCACTGCGGATCTTCAAGACCAGTTATCGCCGGTACCACCTGTCGATGCAGCATCCATGCCGCTAATGCTATTTCAATAACCCCGCTGGCTCCCAGGGTATGGCCGAGAAACCCCTTAGCGGCGGTAAGATAAGGTCGATGCTTAAATACCTGTCGCACGGCCAGAGCCTCCATGGCGTCGTTATAAGCGGTGCCAGTACCATGAAGCATTACGGCGTCGATGCCGCCGGCATCAAGGCCTGTTAGGGCTTGGTTGATTGCCCGGATTAGCCCTGAAGCTTCCCAATCCGGCGCTGTCAGATGTTTTGCATCACAGGACATTCCCCAGCCTTCCAATGAGATACTCGGTCCACGCTCGCCTGGTGGCCGATGCTCGCTGGACGTTACCAGACATGCTGCAGCCGCGGAACCCAGTGCCAAGCCATCTCGTTGGCGGTCAAATGGGCGACACCGTGTTCTGGTAATGGCTTTGAGAGCGCAAAAACCGTCCTGAATGAATTCCCCCGCCACATCCGCCGCACACACGACCATCTGTTTTACCGCCCGTGATTCGATCATCATGGCCGCTTCGATAATCGCGGTTAAGCCCGAACTGCATGCGGTGGAAATAACCATTTGCGGGCCACCAAGACCAAAGCGCCGGGCTAAGGCATGGACGTTATCCGAAAGCAGTGGTGGGATGGATGCGCCATGCTCCGTGCTGCTGGAATTCAGCCACGCCTCCACCCGTTGCATATCACCTTTAGTCGTAGCCAGAATTAAACCGCAATGATCGCGGTCTTCCGGCGGGGGCAGCGCGGCGTTGATAGCCTGTGTCGTCAATGTGTCCCAGAGGTTATCCTCGGACAGCCGCGGTGGAAAAGGTGGGGCGGCTTCCCCGGAAAGCCAGGCGGAAAAAATGCGTTCCGCTGACGAATGCCTCGGTGTTGCTGCGCCAAAACAAGAAAGCCGGACTGTCGGGTATTGCTGCGCGGTCATTACCTACTAGTGTAATTGATTTGTTCCAAAGCGTCGCTGAACGTAGAATCTACTTGGACAGGCTTCTGGCTGTTTGCGGAAGATTCGGTCATAGCAGGGTGTGGCAGAATGGCCGAGGATATGGGAACACAATCAAGTGACTCGGCCGCGCGCCGCCAGATCACGCCGCGTGTGGTGTTGCGCACGACGTTCGTTCTGACTTGGTTCGCCATTTATCTGGTTATTTTAACATTAATTTTAGGCCCATTCTTATGGATATGGTGCCGGCTTTTTGACCGGCAGCGGCGCAGTGTCCGAAAATTGGTGCGCATGTTTTACCGGCATGGCATGCGCGGGTACTGTGGCAAAAATATGCGTATTAAGGAATTTGACTGGTCGGCCATCCGCGGACCCTGCCTGTTGATCGCCAACCACCAGTCCGCGATCGACATTCTGTTGATGTTCCAACTTCCGCCCGACGGTTGCTGCTGGTCCAAGGAATGGCCGTTCCAAATGCCGATTCTGGGATGGCTGATGTCTTTAAGCGGGCATTTGCACGTCGAGAAACCGGATATTGTCAATCGGGCCACAGAAATGGTGCGCGCCGGGCAGAGCATGTACATATTTCCTGAAGGTACCCGGTCGCGATCTTTGAAACTCGGGCGATTTCACGAAGGCGCGTTTCAACTGGCATGCAGGACCAATGTGCCGGTTGTGCCCGTTGCGATTCACGGCAGCGGGAATTGCATGCCGCCGGGACAGATGGCCGTTTTTGACGTACCGATTCTCGTCGAACCGCTGGCCATTTTGTATCCGGATCACAGCTTGTCGCATCCGCAGCGCGAACTTAAAAAGCAGGTGCGTGATCTGATTGTCGCTGCGTTGGCGCGCGGACCGGACCAAGGCCGCGAAGTGAAAAGTAACGCGGCAGGCCCTGAAGGGCATGATACGTTCCATCCCGTAGTTCCGGATTTCAATGCGGCGGGAGAAACGCCCCATGGTTGAAAACATAATGAAAAACCTTGCAGGGAATATTCCTCATGCCGGTCCCATGCGTTGGATTCATGCTGCATTTGCTCAGCAGGACAATTCGCTTTTCGCGCAACAACATATTCCGGCCGATCATCCATTTCTAATTCACGGTCGGCTTCCGCGGTCAACCATTATTGAATATATAGCCCAGACCGCGGCCGCGGGGGGTACGGCTCTGGCTGCGGAAAATCCCACGGGCCAAGCGGTTTCCGGTATGTTAATAGCCTTACGCGATGTGCGGTTTTACAGCTCCGCGGGTGCGGGAGATACTTTAAGCCTGCGGGTTGCCGTGACCCATCGCATGGGAAATATGTTTCGTTGCCGGGGCCAGGCCCATTGTGGGGCAACGCTAATCTGTGAAGGTTGGTTTTCATTCTGCATTCGTAGTGGTAAATAAATTTTATGGAGTATTCATGACGCCTACTGAGCGGAAACTTATCGATGTTTTAAAAGAGGGCCTGAAATTGCGCATGGATGTCGCCCTGATTCAACCCGATACCGTTATTTTTGGAAAAGGCGGTTTAGGCTTGGATTCCGTTGATGTGCTGGAAATTGCCGTGCTTGTTGATAAACATTTTGGTGTGGCCTTGCAGGATAATAATGATGAAGTTCGGGCGGCGCTGGCCACAATCGGATCTCTTGCGGCCTACATTGACCGCAACGGCCCGGCCACGGCAAATACTTAAACGGGTAATCCTGTGGATGCTGCAAAGTTTATTTTGGGAGCCTGTTCCGGTGCGCATATTGTGCCACCAGAAAGTCCTCCAGCCACGTCCACAGCACAACGTATTTCGACCCGCGCCTGGTTTCCGGCCCAACATGCCGGCTTCCAAGGTCATTTCCCCGGTAACGCGCTGCTGCCCGGATTTTTGCATATTGAATTGGTGCTGGATATTCTGCGGATTCCTTTTTCACACGTGGAGCTTTGCTCTGTGCAAAATGCAAAGTTTTTGCGACCGGTTCTTGCCAACGAAATCATCGTTGTGCTCTTGAACTTGGAGGCCGACGGCAGCGTCGCGGCCCAGCTTCATGTCTCCGGCGTGGTGGTTTCTGACTTGGCATTGGAAGTCTCGGTCGCGGCATCATGTCCGGACCAGAAATCGTAAAAATTGGCCCATTGATGCGGATATTTTCGCAGCAGCGATTCAAGATCGGCGGCATAATCCTGCGCGGCTTTTGCGACCAATTCGTCGCGCGATAATCCATGATCCGCATCGTAGAATCGCGGTTCCGATACAAACATGCGATAATGCCGCGGACTTTCCCGCAAAGTAAACGCTGTTATGACCGTCGCCTTGCCAACAACCGCCGCGGTAAATGGACCGGCCGGCAGGTAGACATTGTCCCCCAGCAGTGACACCTGGACTTTTCGTCCGTCCATAACCCGATCCGCCCGAATTCCTACGTACTGTTTCTGCCGCAACGCCCCCATAATCTGCAGCCCGGCGGCTAGCGGATCGGTTGAATTGATAAACCTCATGCCCTGAAGCATTTTCCACTGGTCTTGATGGAATTGTTCCGTGCTGTCACTGAAATCACGGTACATCACGAAGTGCATTTTTTCCGGTTCAATGTGGGTTCTTAACCAGGGTGTTGCAATTTCCAGAGCACCGAAGTGCGCGGTCAGAATCAGCAGGCCACGCTGCAAATCCAAAGCTCGCTTTAGCCTGTCACGATGATCCGATGCCACAGTGATTCCAGCGTTGGCACTGGCCAAAGCGACACTCCGATCCAAAAGCAGAACGCCAAACATGCGCACCTGCTGATAGCTGTGCCAATAGAGTCGCCGGCGGTTATGAATACCTTTAACACGATCTTGAAATTGCATGGCGGCAAGGCGCGCTTGGCGGTTAAATAACCAAAAGCCCAGTGACACAACACCAACCGCGAAATATCCCACGGCTGGGAAGCGCCGGCCGAGAAACAACATAAACATGTTGCCGCGGTATCCGAAGCGATGTTTCGCTCGAACGGTCGATTTGGCGGAGTCAGGCAAACGTGCATCCATCGCGCCAGAGAGTGTATCATACAATCGGATGCATGCGATATTGTGCTGTAATGGACCGGTGCCTTAGCTCCCGACGGGTAGCGGAAAATGGGGCAACATGTTTCCCGCGCTGGCGGTTTAACGTGATAACCGGTACAAAAGATGCGCTGAATTGAATGGGTACTGGTAAAAGAGCCATGGCATTTGGATTTATTAAAAAAGCACTGGGACAAAGCGTAGAAAAATTGCGCACCGGCCTGACTCGCACGCGCGACGCGCTGGTGGGATCATTACGCACGCTATTAACCGGTCGTAAGCTGGATCAGCAACTGCTGGATGAACTGCGGCAACGCTTAATCACCGCCGATTTAGGTGTCGTAGCGACCGATCACATTATTAACGATCTTAATGCGGCCTGGAAACAGGGCCGCGTACAATCGGGTGATCAGGTATTGGCTTTTCTGCAGGAAGATATGCGGGCCTATTGGCCCGTGGAATCCCGCGCTTTGAAATTCGCGCCCGCCGGCCCCACGGTCATTTTGGTAACCGGCATCAATGGGGCTGGCAAAACCACCAGCATTGCCAAGCTGGGACAATATCTGAAAAATCAGAACAAAACCGTCATGGTTGCCGCCTGTGACACCTTCCGCGCCGCAGCCGTGGAACAATTAACTATCTGGGCCCAGCGCATCGGCGTGGAGATCGTCAAACATCAGATGGGAAGTGATCCAGCGGCGGTGGCGTTTGACGCCTGCAAGGCCGCCGTGGCCCGGAAGATCGATGTGCTGATTATTGACACCGCCGGCCGCCTGCACACCCAGGATCATCTGATGCGGGAACTGGAAAAAATTCGCCGGGTCATCCAAAAAATCATTCCCGCCGGCCCCCATGAATCGTTGCTGGTGCTCGATGCCACCATCGGGCAGAACGCCATACGGCAGGCCGAAGAATTTACGAAATCCGTTGAATTAACGGGTATATTTTTAGCCAAGCTCGACGGCACCGCCAAAGGCGGCATTGTCGTAGCCATCCGCCGACAATTAAACCTCCCGGTAAAATTCGTCGGCCTCGGCGAAACGCCCGAAGACATCGCCCCCTTTAACCCCGACGAATTCGTCGAAGCGCTCTTCGCCACATGACGCGTGCATCCATGATTTAATCGCCCGTCGGGTGCGTATCGTCGTAGTGACATGTTGGTCGGAGGTCAATATTTAGAATCTCATCCGCCCTGCCATGGGCATGGCCCGAGGCCCCGGACGCCGCCGCACAAGCAGATATTCATTCGGATTATTCTCCCATTACGCACTGACCGAAGTCCTGAAGAAGAACCACTGAAGCACGGAAGTGAGCGAAAGTGTATTTCTGTGTGATAACAATTGGTATAGCTTTGATGAAAAGTGGAACTTTAATACGCGACAAAAATATGTATATTCTTTTATTTTGCTTGGTAATCCGTTGGTAACCGAATTATCGCCTTAAATTAAGCATACAGGAGTCGCTGATGAAACATATCTCATGTCTTGCAATGCTCATGCTGGTTATCCTTGGCGTTGGTCGTATCGCCACTGCGGCTAATCCATTTTTCCTGAAAAATGGAGATCGCGTCTGTTTTTATGGTTACAGCATTACCGCGCAGCGCTATTACACCACGGATGTCGAAACGTATATTTTGACGCACTATCCGAAACTTAAAGTTAAATTTGTGAATTCCGGCATTGGCGGAGACCGTGTGACCGGTGGCTGGGCGGGCCCGATTGATCTGCGGCTTAAACGGGATGTATTTCCGTTCAAACCCAATGTCATTGTCTACCTGCTGGGCCAAAACGACGCCGGCTATAAACCTTATTCCAAGCCGACCTTTGATATTTACCGGCGCGGTTTGGCACACATTCTGCATTCGTTGCGATCCCATCTGCCCAACGTTCGCATTGTACTTATCAACTCAACGCCATGGGATGATTTTACCCATTCACCGGGGTTCATGCTCGATCGAAAGGCCAAGGGCAGCTACAATGACGTGCTGATCCGCTATGGTCAATATAACCAGCAACTGGCAAAGCGCGACCACTTGTTTTTGGTGGATTTCAATGCGCCGCTTGTCGCGGTACTCAAAAAAGCTGTAAAAGTGAACCTGAAGCTGGCTCGGATGATTATTCCCGGGCGCATTCATCCCTCTGCGGCGGGCCATTTGGTAATGGCGCAAACGCTGCTCAAGGCGTGGGGCGCTCCGGCGACAGTTACATCCGTTGGCATTAACGCGGCCGACAAACATGTTGGAAAATCGGTCAATACCACAGTAAGTGCCCTTGCTGATACCCGCGGCACACTTTCCTGGCGGCAATTGGATGGTTCTCTACCCATGCCCATTATGTCGTTGCATGACAAATGGCCGCTGTTTGCGCCGCAGAGGCTTTGGCCCGCCCGTACTCCGAATTATAAATACACCAATCCCGTCACAGCTCTGGTGATCAAGGAGTGTGGATTTTACCACGCGCTGGATCGTGAGACCTTACGAGTAACGCACCTAAGTGCCCCCAAATACCAATTGCGGATCGACGGGCGGGCCGTGGGCATGTTCAGCAGTACGGATCTTGCCCACGGTATTAATTTGGCCAGGTTTGTAACACCCATGATGACGCAGGCCTACCGGGTTCTGGCACTGGCCTGGCAACGTACAGAAGTGCGATTCACGGGTTGGCAGCAGGTACAGCTTCCCATGGCGAACATTTTTCATCGTCCTACCTTCTTCCACGCTCCCAGGGGGCCGATCTTCCCGGTTGACACACAGTCAAATCCGGCCGCTCACGCCGCTGTGCAGAAAATTATGAGGGGATTTTCCGCGCTGGAGCGTGTGGTTGCTCACGCGGAGCGGCAGGCCGCGCAACCGGTACCGCACCATTACACATTGGTTCCAATGAACTCATGAGCGAAATCATCAGCAAAACCGCCATGAAAAGTGGTGTGGGTGTGATAAAAAGTGGTACAGGAATTGATGAAAAGTGGGCCTTTCAATTTAATGGCAGTTGTGTCATAGTACAGTAGCTGATGAATATCGCGTCGGAGAATTCATAACTGCGGTTCAGCCCAAAACGCTGCCACCTGCGGAGAAATAAGGGATGCGGTTGTATCGGTGTCAGAGTTGTTTGTCTTTGTGTAGTTGTTACGTTTTCGTTGTTTTGTTTCAGGAGTAAGAGACATGTTTTCATTCACATCCAAATCGCGTAAAAGTATCGCAATTCTTTCAGCGGGAGCGGCAGCGCTGCTCATAACCGGCTTGGGCGTTTCCCAGGCCACTGCGGATAACCTTACTTGGAATCCCACCCAAAGCAATGCGGGCGGGACCAACGGTACCGGCACTTGGAACAGCAGCGGCACGTACTGGTACGACACCACAAGCAGCACTGGTCCGGTGAAGTGGGCCAGCGGTGATGGCGCTTATTTCGGTTCTGGTACCGGCGGCAGCGGCACCTATACGGTTACGCTGGGCAGCAGCGGTACGTATTCTACCCCTGATATGGGAATCAATAATTCGGGTAACGCTTATGTGCTTGATGGCAGCAATGGAACCGTTAGCGGCACCGGGCAAGTGGTGGCCAACGGGAATCTCACATTAGAGAGTATCAAACTTAGCGGTTATGGCACTATTGCCGTAAACACCGGCGGCGTAATCGGCAGTGTTTTGAATATTAACACCGGCAGCACGATTACTATGGCCAGTGCCAGCAACCTGTATCTTAGTGATGTGCCCTCCCCTGGCCCCAACGGACAACCACCTGTTTACGCCAGCGGGACCACGGGGACGGTCAATATCAACGGAGGTTCGCTTACGGTACAGGCCATTACCGTTGACCCCAGTAACACCAAGCAGACCGGCATTTTGAATATCAATAGTGGCACTGTGACCACGACGGCCGCCTACGCCGGAGTCACCAGCAAAAGTGGAACGAATATAGGTTCGCCAACCGTGGTGAATCTCAACGGCGGTACTCTCAATACCAATTGGATCACTGCCACCAATAATGGTAATGTGGAAATGAATTTTAATGGTGGCACTCTGCAGTCGCACGCCGGTGGTGGGATCGGTGCTCCCAGCACCGCCTATACAATTCCCACCAATCTCAATGTGCAAACCGGTGGGGCGGTCATTGACTCCAATGCGCATACTTATTGGATTCAATCTCCGTTACTGCACGATGCGACGCTGGGATCGACTCCGGACGGCGGTCTGACGGTTCTGGACAGTAAATCGACTGGATCCCAAACCACATCCACCGTAACGCTGCAGGGTGCCAACACGTATACCGGAGCGACCACGGTGCAGGGCGGCGGCGACCTGATTTTGGCTGGAGCGGCGACGTCTGCCAATAAAGTGGCCCTCGCAGCGGCCACTATTGCGGATAGTTCGGCGGTGAACATTAATTCCAACGGTGTTTTGTCACTGGCCAATGATGTGACATCGGCAAACACCGCCCCAGCAGGCGCAACCGACGTACAGGCCTTGAACATGACCGGCGGTGGCAGCATCAGCTTTTTCTTGAACGCCACGCAGTCGCCAACGCTGTCGATTAGCAGCAAGGCCAGCGTCAGTGGCGTCAATAACATCAATGTTTTTGCCGTCTCTGGAACCACATCGTTTACCTACGGGACGTATAATCTGATCACCGACAGCTCTGGCGGACTGTCGGGCGGAACCTTCCAGTTCACGGGGGGCGGGCAGACTGCAATTGCCGGGCCGCTCTCCGGCGGCAACACCTATTTGCTGACGTTGGGAAGTTCCGATACGGCGGAAACGCTTACGATCAGCGCCGTGCCGGAGCCAACCGCGTTGGGTCTGTTCGCCATGGGTGGCATGGCACTGGTGCTGTTAGGCCGGAAACGTAAGGCCCAAATTTAATTACTACACGGTTACAACGTATTGCAGATGTGCAAGAAGGCCGCGAAAGTTCACGGCCTTCTTTTCTTTAGTCAAATTGTTTGCCGACTTTATGATGGCGGTCCGAATATCGAGAATACCAAAGGGATGGAAAGCGGTATTTTTGGTAGATCATCTAGGAGTTCACGTTCTTATGTTGTTCAAATCCTCTACAATTTTTTGTGCTTTTTCCCGGATCGCCGTCGCGACGATCGGCATTGCGGCTTTGACGGCATTTACCCGCCCGACGGCCGCATCTGATCTGGCCGGCACCGCTGATATTTCCGCCAAGGCCGCGCCGTCCGTTGCAGCCGCTGCCACGCGGTCAACGCCCGCCGGCGAATATTCGCCCATCGGCCTGTCGCCCTTACAAATTAATGCCAGAGCACAAAGCCTGCTGGCGAAAATGACGCTGCCGGAAAAAGTGGCCCTACTTTCCGGTTACCGTCCGGCCAAGGCGACACATGCCATCCCGCGGCTGGGAATCCCCGCCATTCATGTCAGCGACGCCACCCTGGGCGTGGTAGATTGGGGCAGGTCAACGGCCTATCCGGCAGCACCTTGTTTGACCGCGGCATGGAATCGGCATCTGGTTTACCGCGAGGCTCGGCACATCGGCATTGACGCCCGGGCCAAACATGTCGGTATGTTGCTGGGGCCGGGTGTGAACATACTGCGCCAGCCGCAGAACGGACGGAGTTTTGAATACATCGGCGGGGAAGATCCATTTTTAGCGGCGCAACTGGTAGTGCCCTATGTGCGAGGGCTGCAGTCGGAAGATGTCGTGGCATGTACCAAGCACTTTGTGGGCAATGAGATTGAAACCCAGCGCCCCAGCATTGATTGCATCATCAGCCGCCGCGCGTTGGAGGAAATTTATCTGCCGCCGTTCCGTGCCGCGGTGCGACAGGGGCACACCTGGATGATTATGGCGGCCTGCAATCGTATCAACGGTGAATACGGCTCGGAAAGTCATTTTCTACTGACGGATATCCTGCGTGACAGGTGGGGATTTCAAGGCGTCACCCGATCGGATGCGGGGTGCGTATACAGCACAGAGGGGAATCTTCGCGCCGGACTTAATATGGAAATGCCCAAGACTAATAAATATTCGCTGCCGGCGATAAGCCGTCTGTTGGACCAGCACAAGATTTCCATCGCGCTAATTAACCGCCGGGTCCTGCCGATTCTCCGCATGATTGTCGCCATGGGTTTTAATGATCCCATCAATTCATTTAATCATAAATCCGCCAACACGTCAGGCGATGCCGCCGTCGTAAATCAGGTGACGGCGGAGGGGACGGTATTGTTGAAGAACCGCGGTCATATTCTTCCGTTGAATCCAGCGCGACCTATCAATGTGGTATTCGTCGGGCCATGGGCCACGCGCGTTGTAACTGGCGGCGGCGGCAGTTCCCATGTCCCACCGGCCGTGGTTCCATCATTAACTTTATTTAACGCCGTCAAACAGGTCGTCAGCCCCAATGTTCGTCTGGCCGCCGTGCCATGGGACGACACGTACAAACAGTTTTGGGGCCGCGGAGTGCTCACTACGCCGGATGGGCGACCCGGAGTCGTGGCGGATTATTATGCCAACGGTCGCTTCCAGGGAAAACCACAGCACGTGCGGCAGCAGAATATCTCCCTCAATCCGCCAACGACGCTTACCCGCACTGCAGCCGACGGTCCCGATAACAGCCGCGCCGCCAATCTTATCCAGGTGCTGACCAGAATGACCCGTCAGGCCGGAACCGGCAAAAAGCCAATCAGTGTGATATGGAAAGCGGCAATTCATCCCACCAGTACCGGCGCTTATAGTTTTATCTGCGCTGTCAATGGTTCGGGAGAGGTTTACCTCAATGGCCGACGGATTATTGATTTGTGGCTGCCGTTCTGGCAAAGACCTTTCCATCCTCTTAAAGGCGCTTTGACAGCAGTGCGCCTTCACGCCGGAAAAACGGATCAGATTCGCGTGGTGTACCGCAGTTTTATAAACAAACCCGCCCTCATCGGCTTTGGCTGGGTGCCAAGGAAAGCGGTGCATTTCTTTACCTCAAGCCAACGCCGCATGATTCGTCATGCCGATGCGGTCATTGCCTGCATGGGATTTAATCAGACCATCCAACGGGAACAGGCCGACCGGCCTTATAACCTCACGGGGCCGCAGAACGAATATCTGCGCGAAGCTTCCCTATTGAATCCACATACCATTGCGGTGGTTTATGCCGGGGCAGGCGTAGGCATGGAAAAATGGATCCATCATGTGGCGGGCCTGTTATGGGGATGGTATCCGGGACAGACCGGTAATATTTCGATTGCCAAAATAATATTTGGGAAAATTGATCCCAGTGGCCATCTGCCTGACTCGTTCAGTCGTTATGCGCGCGATGAGGCTGCTTACCACCATTTTCCGGGCTATCCCGGCGTATTCAACCATCGCTGGTTTGCCGAGCCGCGTTATGCCGGTTTTCCCGACGGGGCGGGGGCACGCTGCAAATTTGTGGAGGGGATTTATGTCGGCTATCGCTGGTATGATTACAAGCATATCCGTCCTTTATTTCCCTTCGGGTTCGGGCTTTCCTACACCACATTTTCACTTAGCCATCTGACCGTGCGTTCCCGAGGGGCCGGTCCGCAGCGGATCATCACCGTTCATGTAACGGTCACTAATACCGGTCAACGCGCCGGGGCGCAGGTCGTCCAGTTATATGTGCATCCCCCACAGGGCGGCCCAATCCATCGCGTAGTTCAAAAACTCGAAGGCTTCCAACGTGTGGAGTTGAATCCCGGTCAAAGTCGGACCGTGGCGATGCGATTGAACTGGAAAGCATTTGCCTGTTTTAACAGCCGAAATAATGCATGGGAAGTCCCTCCCGGTAATTACACCATCGCCGTGGGAATCTCCAGCCGCGATGAACTACTGCGCCAGGCTGTTCGCCAGTAACAGGACATGACGTGGCGGAATAGTACCCCATGCTTGGATTAATAGGCCGGTGCCCGATATTGGCCAGGCCAATGCCCAACTTTACCCCGGTTATCCGTTGAGGCTGGGCCAAATTGATAAAAAGTGGTACAGATTTTGATAAAAAATGGGACTTCCATTTCAGCTACAAAGCTCTATAGTCATGTATAGCAAATTGGCGCGTTGATGCCTACGGTTGCCAAAGCGGACAACCTGTTTGAAAAGTTAAGTTATCGCAGTACAGGGCATTCTGGTGTCCAGTTATTGTACCCAATGATGCCCGATGTTCTAAAAGGAGTATCTTTATGAACCGTTCAGTATGCAAGAATGTTTCAGACAACTGTCGTTCAATACAGCGACGGAGTTTGGGAGATAACGAAAACACGTGCGCGGGCGTGCTAAAAGCTTGGAGCAAAGGGTTTACCCTCATTGAATTGCTGGTGGTAATATCCATCATCGCGCTTTTGATCAGCCTGCTTTTACCGGCCCTGGCTCGCGCGAAGTATGTGGCGCAGCAAGTTGTCTGTGCGTCAAACTTGCGGCAGTTAGGGCTGGCCATGCATGAATACGCCAATGAATATAACGGTACCTATCCCCTCAACGCCTCTTTTATGTATCCGATGGGAGGATTCCGCTGGCCGGTTGCCCCGGCTGTATATCCGGCGTGGGGTTTTGCCATGTTATATGTTGATTCATTTGGCCAGCGAGGCAACAGTATGATTCCTACCACCATTCGCCCCGGAATTTTGACGCCAAATTTAAAAGGCATTTCGTTGCTTTTCTCTACCCAACCGGGCGTTATCAGTCAGCCGGATCAGGTCATCGCCAGTGGCCCTAAGTCCTTTTTTGTTCCAACAACGGGATATTTGAAACAATGGAATTTCTATTCCGGCTACTGTTATTGGGTGGATCGTGGAACGGGCGGCAATGTTCCGCTGGGGCCCAATTCCAGCACTGTTGGCTCGGGCAACCCCCAGGGGTATAGCCCAGCCTATGATCTTTCTGCCATCATCAACCAGACCACAAACATCAACTCCTGGTCCTATTTCAATACGAATACATCCCACATGCCCGCGGAAAACGCTTTGGCGGGTCCAGGCGCGATATTGGCGTCGGACATCGCGGTAATGACCGACCCGACAGGCACAATGGGCCAAATGACAACCTGGGGTGCCGTCGGCGGTTCTGTCTCGCCATTATCCCCGGCTTCCAATCATGTGGATATTCCCAATAACAACTACCTGCCGGAAGGAGTCCATGATCTATACAATGACGGATCCGTATCCTGGCAGGGAATGGCTAAAGTAAAGGTGCATTACTACAACGGCCATAATTACTACGCGTGGTAATTGGAAACTAAGGTTGTACAGTGATCGAGCCTCCCCTGCGCATCCACGCGGAAGGGAGGCTTTTATATTCTTATACGCGAATTGTCGCGTGCGCATATCCAACTGAAAAAGGGACCTCGCTCTTGAGCAGATACAATATTATCGTTCCAGGCACAAATCACATTTTGCGATTTGTGCGCTCACAAACAAAGTGGTCCGCAGTTGTTTTGATTGTGATGCTTGTCACGGCAGCATCCGCAGATGCTCCAAGGGTGATTCCCGTGTGGCCCGAATTGCATGTCACGCCGGCACAACGTGCGGGGCATAGCTTCATAAAAAAACACAAGGGGTGTATTATTCTGCATCCCGTTCTTTGGCCTACGCTGACGATTTTTCCTGCACCTGAAAAAGCAGCCGATGGATGTGCAATCGTTATTTGCGCTGGCGGCGGGTATGGCGTGGAGGCCATTTCTCTGGAAGGTTATCGCGTGGCGCGCTGGTTTAATAAGGTGGGTATAAGCTGTTATGTGCTCAAATATCGCCTGCCCCAGCAGAGCCTGCCCGCCAGCGGCGTGCCTTGGCCCCTGCAGGACGTGCGGCGCGCGGTGCAGATTATCCGCGCCCACGCGACCCAATGGCACATTAATCCGTACCATGTGGGCGTGATGGGCTTTTCAGCCGGGGGGTCGCTGGCGGCACTTTCCGGCGTGCACTGGTTGCCGGGAAATCCCAATGCCAGGGATCCGCTTAACAAATTCAGCACCCGGCCGGATTTTCTGGTGCTGGGATATCCCACCACCTCCATGATGCCGGGAATTGCCAACAAAGGCACACGCCATAATCTTCTTGGCCGTCATGCGCCGCTGGATGTTGAAAAATATTTCTCCGGTGAACTTAACGTCACGCCGCTGACGCCGCCGGCATTTATTTTTTACGCCCATGACGACCGCACGGTAAACCATCAGAATGAAAAGCGATTTTACGCGGCGCTGCGGCGCAACGGCGTGCCGGCCAAGCTCGTGGAGTTTAAGCGCGGGAGGCATGGTTTTGGCCTGGGAGAAAAAGGCACCGACAGCACGCAATGGCCGCGCGATTGCGTCCGCTGGCTGAAAGAAATGAATTTCATTTCGCAAGCCAACCACAGGCGATGAAATTGAGACGTCATGATGCCCCGCGCGGCACTGCCGCAATCAAGATGCCTGATCCACAAATTACGCAGATTAACGACGAAATAAGAAAGCTGTGAAATCTGTGGATAAAAACGATGGGGGGGCTATTCATCGCTTTCGGTCGTCGGTAGTGGCGACCAGGGACCGGATCCAAGAAATTCCGCTGCTAAATCTCCGACGCCGACATTTAGAAACTGGCGTGCGGCTTGTTCCCCGGCGTCACGCCGGTGAGCGTGCAGAAGAAACTGTTTAAATAATCCGTTGCGCCCCCGCCCCGTCATCAAGCTGCGCACGATAACTTCAGATAATTGATAGCTGGGACGTTGGCCGCCTTTCAGATTAAAACTGCTGCCGAACCAGAATCGCTGAATTCCGAACCATCCCCAATATCTCTGCTGCACGCGCAATTCGCGGGCGGAAAGCTTGAATGGAAGGTGCGCCGGACGGACAAGGTCCTCCATCTGCTGGGCCAGCCCTTCATTAAGCCAGCGCGGCAACGGCAGGTTCGCTACAGCGCTATGGGTCAACTCGTGCACCAGCGTCTGAAGCGAAACCGCGTTTGCAACGGCATTAAGCACGATATGTGGATAGCCGTGGGAAAGAAACACGCCCGCGCTGGTGCCGAAGACTGTATTTTGGTCCGGATAAAATACGGATATATAGTCATAATACTGGTCAGGATTATCAAAGATCAGAATCGCTCGCTTGTCAAGCCCCAGGCCACCCGCGTCCCCCTTTGGGCTGATTTCCATTAGATTCCCGATCAAATGCCAAGCTGGAGCTATGGCTTCGGTGATGCGCCGGGCGCGGCCCGCTCCGCCGCTGTGCATAATCAGAAAATCAGAATCCTCAAAAACAGCATATCGGGTGCCACCGGCGGCGGCCATCATTTCCAGCCAATATCGCACCGCACACGCTACTGCTGCCCCGGCCAATTCAGGCTCGAGACGGTCGCTGATAATATTCCGGACCTGCTGCCAATCCATGTGCGGTAACCCATGCAACTTATGAATCGCTGATGAAAAAGCGACTGGTTCCAGCAGCGGTCGCTGACCTTGGTGTGCGCCGTCGTGGCTCGTTGACCCGCCGGTGATCCTGCTCCAGAAGCCCATTGTCAATCCTTAGGTTCGCGTGAACATTTTGCAGTCAAATATATTAATTGATCCTGAATGTAACGTCTAATGACGCGCCGCAGCCTCATTGAACATGCTTGGGATTGCTTTCTTCCGGACCTGACCGGTTTTACCGCCAATCCGTGGATCGGGCCTGGCCGTGGCCGGGGCGCATGCAGGATCAGCGTGATAACAGTATTGCCGTTCGGTTGCCAACTCTGCTGATTCCGCTTGATTTCGCCTTTGAGATTGCGATGTCTCTCTGCTGCGTTAATATATTCGAGGTAATTGATTTAGCGTATGCGGAGGTATTGCGTCGTGACTGCCCCGGGTGCAACTTGGAATTTCCTCATCGGGCTTTGGGGCCTCTCCTACGGGTATAACATTTGGCCTAAACGTGCCGTCCCGGTAACGGGGCCGGATAAGAAGGGGCGGGGATTGATAATTTTCGGATATATTTTTGTCAGCTTGGCCATCGCGCAGATGTTCCTACTATCAAGCAGGCTCGTCCAGCCCGAATTGCCTGGCGGCTATGCCACGAACGCAGCGATTCAGAAATTACATCGCGCTGCCGAGGCCGGCAATTATAACTCGATGTACCGCCTTGGCGTTTTGTACGAGAATGGAGAAGGCGTTTCGCGCAGCCTTCCGCAGGCCATCCAGTGGTATGGCAGGGCGGCAGCAGAGGGCAGTCTACCAGCGATGGTCCAGATCGGGGCACTCTATCAAAATGGACGTGGTGTCGCCGAGAATTATCACAAGGCAATGCTATGGTACCGCAAGGCGGCAGCGAAAGGCTCTCCCATTGCGGCGTTCTTGGTTGGTAACCTTTACTATAACGGGCTCGGTGTGCATAGGGATTTTCCGATCGCGATTGCGTGGTGGCGGAAAGCCGACAGGGAGGGGAGCAAATACGCAATGATCGGAATGGCGGTTGCCTATGCATACGGTCGAGGTGTTCCCCAAAATTCCGTGAATGCAATAAAATGGTTGCGCCTAGCGGCGGCGGCGGGAAGTGTGCGGGCAGAAAAGCTTCTGGCGAGCAATCGTCCTGAGATCGACAAATATCTAATCCGATCCAAATGAAAGGAAAAAAATGCCGACGTTTAAGGGAATTTGTGTTGGCCGATTTTGCAGTTTATGGCAACTAATTAATGGCACCATTGCGGCGGCAGCCATTTGGGCGATGGTGGTGACTGGTGCCACAACATTGGCGGCTCAGGCTCCCCGACCATTTAGGCTCGCTCGCATGGCACCGTTGCCTTTGCCGCAGCACCCCATTGCCAGAGCGGAAAAGGACTTCCCGTTTTTTCCGCATCAGCCCATCGCCGACGCCGGTTTTAACGCCTTATTTCTTCCTTTTCACCACGCCTTTGCAAAGGCCTCGCATGGGTTTAATCGGGCACAGGCCTTCGCGTTTTTATTCTCCTTGGATTTGGATTGGGCACCCGGCAATTATTGTAATCGGCACGCCTATTTTCTTTATAACCGCAGCGGGGCCAATATGGTCCGCCTCCTGCGGCACTATTCTAAAAGTGCCATCGCCCGCTATTTTCCGGGCTGGAGCGCCAGCGTAGCGGTGGGGGGCACATTAAAACATGGTGTGGGTGGATACACGGCCACAATTGTGCTCTACAACCGTCATGGCCGCTTGATTCATACCATGCGTTACAACACGCCCATGTCTTTCTGGAATTTGTTGGGTACGGTTGATGCCGGCTTTATGACATATATGAACGAGCCTCCGTCCCCGGCGCTGGTGCATTACCTGTGCCAGCCTCGTTGCAACAGCATGCAGTGCCTGACGGAATTGGGGAAGGCGGCTTTTCTTCCCATTCAGTCAACGCGGGCATTTACTCTCTTCCGTAAGGTTCTCAGGCTCGATCCGCGTTTCGCGGAAGTGCGCTATTGGTTTGAAAATCAGGCGGCGTGGCGCGGAACCGATGGTATAGACAGGTTCGAATCCGAATTGGCACAATCCCTGAAAAATCGCCTCCTGCCGTTCCCGGCGAGCATATTCGATCCGACGGCCTGTCATAATAAGCAATTGGCCCAAGTGTTGGCGAAACTGGAACCGGCAATATTGGCCGAATCAAAAAAACTCACCGGCTCCGATTCACCGCTGGTTCTTACCGAAGAATTGAACTGGAAAACATATAAACCCTGGCAAGTATCAGCGTTGCTGCGTGAGGCTACACGCGTCGCTGGTAAATATCCCAATGATTACGACCTGCTGAAAGCGGTTGGCCATCTGTATGACAATCGTAAGTTTACGGCGCAAAATAACCCCGACATGGCCGGGGCCATCGACGCCGTGGCGCTTGCCGACCGGTGGCTTACCGGGACCGGTCGAAAGGCCGGCGTTCGGCGCGATACCTGGGATGCTGCGGTGCAGACTGGCCATCTCACCGTAGCCGCCGCGTTGGCGTTGCGGTCCCGAACTCCGCAGAATCAGGCGGCTGCGCTCTGGATACTGACGGAACTTGGGCAGTTTTCCATGATTCCCCGACTTTCCCCGCACATTTTGGCGGGTCAGCCTGTTAATGCTGATGAAATCGTCGCCATCTATGCCTATGCAGCGGCGATGAAATCAGATCGTCCGCTTCTGGACAGTATTATCAGGACTTATGCTCCGCAACTTCGACAGGAGGGAATTCTGGATGTCATGCGCTACTGCTCCATGCGTTTAGCGGGCAGGAACACTTCGCATATGGTGTTTGCGTCTCCGCTGAAGGTTTGGCCGGGACAGGCCATTCACATCTACATACAAGTAGAACGCGATTTGAGTCGGCACCAGGAAGTAAATGTCAACACACTGAATGGGCTTTGGGTGGCCGCTCCGTTGAATCGCCTTTCCTGGTTTTATATAGACGCTTATACTCGGCAGGAATTACATCCCTATCCCGACGATGCGGATTTCTATAATGTGCTGCCCTGGTTTTTTCCGCATGATCCCTGGGCCGAACAGGCGGTGAAGGATTATCATTTTCGGACCAGAGTTTTTCCTGAGCACCCCATGAATCCTGATTTTGTGCTTTCCAAATTTGCGGTGCTGAAGCCCTACCCGCATCGGGAAAGTGGGAACGGTGCCTTTAATATTGCGGTATTTAACTTGCAGTTACCGAACGTCAGTGTGTTTAACCAATGTGCGGCGGTGCATCAGTTCCTGCAAAAGTCAGAATTCAGGCGGGCTCATCGGATGGCTCATGTCATGCTGTGGTATGCCAGCCTTCATGAATTTCCAAGCCTGGTTATTCTGTGTCGACATGTTGTCTATATGGAAAAAATTGCCGCGATGCGGGCAAAAAAGACTAGTGCCCTGTTCCAGCCATAATTACGGGTTGACGGAGGGCCAAGGGGTTGTGGGCGCGAAGCGAGGAGGATTGC
>DAHVEJ010000035.1 GCA_027313145.1 Phycisphaerales bacterium
CGAACCTCCTTGTTCAATGACTGATCTATCGGTCCACATACGGCTAAAGCTTGAGCAAATATTGCGCTGTAGTACTATTTGCTGGTCGATTGCGATAATTTCCGGCCGCCGGGTCAACGCATCAGCTGGGCAATATGAAATGGTGGGGGCACACCGCCGTCGGCTGGGCCTAGAATTGCGGTCCTGCCATGGCCATTGCGGATGAAGTTGCAGCCGTACGAGCCGCCAGCCAGCTTTGGATGCAATTAAGAGAACGCGAGGGTTTATGCGAACCGCCGCTTCAATTGCTGCCGTGGCGCACCTGCCAATCCAAAGGTGCTCGAGCTTTTCCGGGAAGACGAACTTGGTCAGGCCGTCGGTCCTTGAATGAAACGGAATCAACTCCCACCCACCGATTAATTGGTACTTATTTGCGGCTTCCCACCTTTCCCCTGACGTTGGCGAGTTGAATTCCTTTACACCATCCACATCTTTCGGCAGCAGCTGAATATAGGACATCGCGTGCGACCACCACCCATTCCTTTTTCCAAGAATTTCGGGATACAGCTTAAAGAACTTCTTCCGGAATCTCAAGTAATTTCGAAGGGATTTGGTGCAATACGCGTTCTCTTTTCGATTATTTTTTTTACTCCACCCCGGATTGGCGGCGACGATGAGCAGTTTTTCCGGGCAGCCGGAGCTTAATGTCGGCAGATCGCATTTAAGCCTGCCTTCTGCTTCCAAGCGGCATTCCTTATTGATCGCCTCAATGGCATTTCGATAGTTTTTCTTTTTGTGTTGAACCCAGAGCCATCGGTAAACGGAGTCTACGTCCGCATAGCTGGTTATTTTATTAAGGCGGTCCGTATATTCATTGGCAAATCGATCAAGATCGGTCATGTACGCACCAACCACATTTAAGAATTAAACCGCAAGCGACTGCAGACTTCCAAGCTCGCCACGGGCCTGATCCCAAAAAATGATAGCATTACCTTGGACAAAACGCCATTAATTTCTAAGGGTAATTTTTGCTGGGATGAGGGCGGTTTAGGCTGTTGGGAAGAACTGGTGGCAGCGGGGACGGCCCCACCTTGGGGTGATGAATATCCCATCGGCAAGTTCATCCGACCGCTGTTGCGCCGGCGACAAAGGCCCGAAAAACTCGATATTCCTTTTTGGAATTGCAATGGTACGACCGCGGTGGATGGCCGACAACCAGCCATTTTCATCAGCCCGGCCCGCTCCGCCAGTGATCTTGGATCGGCTTTTTTCCTACGGGTTAGGATACCCTCGTTCCATCGGCATCTTGTCTACGTTACGCTGAGGACTCATTGCCCTCTTTCCAATTAAAATGAACGATGCGCGGTGATCTGTATTTGACACCCAGGCAATAGCGCAGCTATGTTACCGCCATGCCAAATGGAAAAATCCCTAGAAGCGGTCCTGCGACGCTTGCTCTGAACGCAAAAGGTTTCAATCCGCGATGCCTGCTTCCATACGGCCTGCGCACATCGCATGTTGCGGGTGCGATGAAGGAGTTCCTAGCTTTTTTAGGCTTAATTAACAACTCCTTGGCCACCAATGGCATCGACCCTCTCGAATTACTCCTGATGCCCGCAAATTTCAGCAGTATCGTGGGCGAATTTATGGGAGCGGCGATTCCCCGGTATTGCCCATCACTGAAGAGGAACCGTTACCACAATGGTCATCCTGATCTCATTCCGGTTGGCGTCTACGAGAACGACGCCAGCCTTCACGCTGAACAGGGGATCGAAATCAAAGCGTCCCGGCACCTTCGGGGCTGGCAGGGCCATAATGCTGAAGATGTATGGCTTATGGTTTTTGTTTTTGACAGCAGTTCTCCACGTGACGTTGTGAGGGCAATGCCCTATAAGCCGTTCCGATTTGTCAAGGTGGTGGGCGCAGAAATAAGCAAGCAGGATTGGAAGTTCTCCGGCCGGTCTAAAACCAGCCGTCGTACGATTACTGCGAGCGTAACGCGCACCGGTTTTGACAAAATGGAAGCCAATTGGATTTACCGTTCCGACCACGCTTCACGGCCAAAATAATCAATCAAAAAGCGGCACGGGCGCGATCTCCGTTGGGGCTCCACGGACACTGGGCTGGCTGACATTAAGCCTCGCCAAACGCGGCACGGCCTCCTGCGCCATCTGGAAGTATTCGGCAAATCGCTCCACACCAACGGCCTCCGCACCTATCGCCTCCGCCGCCGCCACCGTTGATCCGGAGCCGGCAAATGGGTCCGCAATAATCCCAACGCCCAGCGGAAGTGAGGCCCAAACGATTTGCCGCAGGAATAACTGCGGTTTGAGGCTTGGATGATTCGCGATAATGCGCTCGCAACGCGGCGTGCGACCGCTTGGGATTGTGTCGGAAAACGGCAGGTCACCAGCAGTTCGTCGCAAGCCGCCGGTCTGGTACTCACGCAGGCAGTCGCTGACTTTCATGCCGGGCAGCATGGGCTTGCGAAACAGTCCCCACGGCTCATAGCACCCGCGCGGCAGGGATGAAACGCCGGAGAATTCCGCCTCTGCATTCTTCGGCCGATCCCCACCCCGCAAGGTCCGCACCAATCGGATAATCTGGCCGCGAAACTCCAATCCTCCAGCCATCAAAGCGGAGTACACCAAGGGGGCCAAAAAGGCATTCGTGGCGATAAACACATGACCGCCGGGCCGTAGAGCCGATTTTGCCAGTTCGGCCCATTGGGTAAAAAAATGGATCAGCCTCTTACGTTCCCTTTCGTCCAGTGCGGTAAACCGCGGCAGAGGAGCGCGGACATTTCCATCGAAAGAGGGGGGAATTCGCCATACTCCGCCGCTACCGCTGCCCCGTTTGTGCAACTGATCCAAGTCGTATTCCTTTACCCCGTATGGCGGATCAGTAACAATCCCATGCAGTGTATCTTTTGGAACATGGCCCAGCCATTCCAGACAATCAGCACGCACCAGCATTGACCCACCGATCCGCTTACAATCGTAATTGAACGCGAGTTCTCGCAAAATGGATGGTTCGTGCTTCATGGCATCAGTCCCTCAGTGCCTTAACAATATGGTCAAGATCACGGCGGCTGTAGAGTCGGTACCCATTAATCGGGTGCCGTCGAGCCTTAAGTTTGCCGGTACGGTCCCAGTTTCTTAATGTGGAAGTCGAGACGCCGAGGTATCCTGCGGCACCGTTTACGGTAAGGAATTTTCCCAGCTTTCTCGCGGCTGTGGTCAACATTACTTAAGATTATCAAACATTAGCAATGACTGCAACACCGATTTGTAACACCGGCGGAGCCTCCTCGGAACTGCTCAGAGTTTCCGAGCGCGGCGATTGTTCCGGTAGCAAATTCGGGTGGAACAAAAACGTGGCTGGCGACGGCAGTCTCACGGGTTACTTCATTCGATTTGCCGCAGGAATTACTGCGGTTTTTATTATCTCTTTGCGTCGGCTTCTTCATGGCCGACAAAGCGATTCCTGAGGTACAAATCAAAAATGACCTGCACGCGGTTGTGGCCGCGGATTAAGCCGAAGAATGCGGTGGGCGGCTTTACGCCGAAGTTTCGCATCCACACGGTCGACGTTGCGTGGATGCGGTATCGTCCGGGGGCAATTTTTCGCACATACATGCTGGTGCGCAGGGGACGCGTGACGCCTGCCAGAGTCAGTTTTCCCAGAACCTCTAATTTCAGGCAGGGCGAAGGCGAAGCTTTGCTCCGGAATAAACTGGCGTGCAGCAAGCGCGTAAAGCTATATTGAATCGTGGGATGCCGCTTGGCTTTCAGCGCATGCCACATGTCATGATCCATACCGGAACTGTTGCCATCCAGAGACGTCACCGGAATCGACAATTCCCCGATTGCCGGCTTGCTCATCGGCAGATGATTGGGTGGCGGATCAGAGATTTGCGCCTTGTCAATACGGGCGAATAGTTGTCGCAGCGCCTTGCGGTCCGTGGGAAGTATTAATTGTCCCGCGACATTTTTGCTCACACAGGACCAACCACCGATGGTAGCGGTGCCTTTGAGTTTTAATCGGCTTTGCGCGACCAGCACAAACTGCAGCGGCACTCGTGAAGTAAAAACCGACTTGTGCCCGGTGCCGAGAGGTACTGGTAGGTCGGCTGACGCCACGCCGCCCGCTAAAGCCAGAGCCGCCAGCAATACCGGCGGAACCAACCGACGCATTGAGGCAGCCAAGGCCCCTGCGTTGCGGACGAATTGTTGGTCCCGGACACAAGTCATAAACAAACATCCTTCACTCATGCACCGGCTTTGACCGCCAACGGCCAAGTGGCCGTGATGGTAATGGCATTACCCGAGCGAATCACGCCGAACATAGCCGTCGGCGGCTTAACCCCAAACGTGGTCATCTTGAGCTTGAGCTTCGTGGTGATGCTCACGCCACCGCCGGGGGTCGGTGTGGCGGTCAGGACTAAGGGCACCGTTTTTGTTACGCCATCCACTCGCAGGGTTCCGGTGGTGTTGAAGACCGCGGCGGCTGTGGCACTCGCGGGCCGCGTCAGCAGGTGCGCCTTGGTAAGCTCATACGTGATCAGCGCGTGGTGTTTAAGATCCAAGGCGCTGTACATCGTATCATCCATGCCGCCGCCTTCGCTGCTTTTAATTGATTTAACCGCAATAACCAGGTTAATGGATTGCAGCTTGAGCGCAGCGTTACCGCGGCCGGTCCATTTTCCGGAAAAAACGGCGTTTCCCGTCAGGGCGGTGGTTTTGGCGGTCCAGTTATGGAAGGTGGAGGTGCCATTGATAATCAGGCTGCCGCCGGCTGCGGCCGTGTATTGCCGTGTTCCAGCGGCCCATGCGGTACCAGCAGATGTTGCCAGCAACAACGTGCCGAATATCAAGGCCATTCCAGCCTGCCAAAGGCCCCGCCGGGCCGCCCGAAGGCGGCCCGGCGAAACCGGAGACTTTTTATAAAACATAAACATGATTCAACTCCAATTAAAATCCAAATGAAACTTCCATGACCACGCCATTGAAGCCAGGCCCCATATCCGCTACAGCGCCGTTCACCACCCCAGTGTTGGAACCAAAGGCGTGATACTGTTCCTGCACGTATTCGAGCTTGGTAAGGATGCTCTTGGTCAGCCAATATCCGGCACCCACCTGTATGCGATCCACCCAGCCGTTGGTATCGACGCCGTTAACTGAACCGGCGAAGGCATAACTGTATTGGGCCGCAAGGTACAGAGCCGGATTAATGTGATAAACCACATTGGATGAACCGTACAACCAGCGCTGCGCGGGCGTACCCACACCGGTCTGGTTGGCCTCGCCATCCTGCGTCCAGCCGACGTAGCTATAGCTTTCAAACGGCCACTGCTCGTAAGTGATATCACCCTGAGTGGCGAAAACTTGGTGGCCGCCCTGCGGAGCGATCTGCCCGTCATCGTCGGTGACGATGGTGTCGCTGGGGCCGTAGCCGAACAGGTTATTGTATGGTTCTCCGCTACGGGTGGCGGCATACAGATCAGATACATCGGTCGAATCGCCCATATCGGCGTAATAGACCGACGCCGACAGCCGCAGGTTCTTGGTAGGATAACCCCAGATTTTTCCATGAACCGCTGGGTTGGCACCGTAATCATAGTGACCGGTGGTGCTGCCGTTTGACAGGCCGAACAGCCAGTAAACCGGACCCTTGACGCTGTAAACTTCGCCGCCGATTTCTTCGGTACTCGGGTCCACCAGCGGGTTGCCGATCAACGGGTTGTTCTGCACCCAGGCATTATTGGATCGGTGATAATTGTCGTCGCCGAAATCAATGGTAAACGCCCCGACCTTCACGTTGATGTAATCCATAATTTCATTGATCGGACTGTTATGAGAAACGCCGGGAATCTGTTTAAACACCAGCCAGCCTTCATCGCCGTAGGTGGTGCTAGGGTGGCCCGGTGTGGCAATATAAAAATCAGCAAACATGTCGAACTCGTGTGGAATGGTAGCTAAGAGCGACAGGTCCGCGTAAGGCGTCTGAAAATTAGGATTCAAGCCCCTGGACGGATTAAGATTGTATTCCTGCAACGCCTGAAAGCGTCCCACGGTCCAGAAACCCATGTACAACTTCATATTCCCATACTGCGCGATCTGCATGTGCATGTCAGGCCGCATGTGATCGGGATTTTCATCTTTAAATGGCGACAAATATCGGTCTTTGGTCGGTGGGGCAAAGAGATTGGCAACCGTTTCGTCGATGGTGTTCGACGAGCCGGCACCCTGCGTGGCGGCCACGTTCTGGCTGTTGGCCACCACCTTATTATACAAGTGTTGCACCGCTTCATCGGTAGCCTGCTGGCTTGTGGCATTAACTTTGGCCTGCGCTGCTTTGAGTTTGGCCTGGCGCTTTTTCAGGGCGGCCTGTTGTCTTTTTATGGCCGCCTCCTGCCGTTTCAGCCTCGCCTGTTGGCCTTTGATGGCCGCTACGTCCTTTGAAACTGTGGCCAACTCCTTCTGCACCTGTTGGTACTTCTGCTGAAGGTTCTGATAATCCTCGGCAGTCGGTGCGTTGGTGTCCGCTCCCCAGGTTGCCGCTACCGGCATCAGGGCCATGGCCGCCGCGATCGCGGCCAACTTCCAAGTTGTGTGTTCTCGTTTCATGGCTTGGTTCCTTTCCTAAAAAGCCACCCCGCCCGGAGCGGTGTACCTCCACCGCCACAACACATCGGGCGATATTGTGAAACTTTTCACAAACCCTGGCGGCAACCGCTGCACGCCAAAGCGTTCCACGGCCATAAGCATGGCACATAAGCCGGGCGGACAAAATCGGGAAAGTGCCGCAACACGCAATAGGAAAACTGACGTGTTGTGTAGTAGCTGATATGGTTATAACTGACTAGCTGTTTTAGCTATTATCAATCGCTTCGAAGACGGGTTCGGCGTCGCTGATAACTCGAGTGGCCATGGCCAGTCGGACGATCCGCACGGTCTCAAGTAATTTTTCACGCGATATGCCCTGCCCCGTCGCTTTTGCCACCGTGGCTCGTACGCACTCATGGCTGGAACTTGCCAGGGCCGCCGCCAGGTAAATCAGCGTGCGTGTCTCATCGTCCAGCGCCGGGGAGTCGGCGGGCATGGCATACGCCTGCGAACGCAGATGCTCATAAATCATCTCCGGGTCCACGCGGGCGAGTTGTTCCACCGTGGGCGGCACTTCGCCGACGGCTTGGCGCATGCGATTCAGAATATCGTGCATGTTTGGGCGTTTGGCGGCTGGCATGAGAACTCCTTGTTAAAAAAAAATCCGACATCGGGCGGGGGGTTACTGTCGCCGGGTCGGTCGCGAGATTCGAGCGGCGAGCCGGAGCCGGTCATCCCGGCTATTACCGGGCCACGCTAACGGCGGCTTCGGCGGAGCGGGGCCACCACCTCGTGCGGGGCACTCCAAGTTTCCGCCGACTGCTGAACTGCCATCTGAAGCAGCATGCGGCTACCCGAGAGTCCGAGTTTGCTGATAATATGCCCGCGGTGTGCCGCCACCGTATGGACACTGACTTTCAACGACTGGGCAATATCACGCAGGCTTTTGCCTTCTCCGATGGCCCGAAAAATTTCCAGTTCACGGTCTGTAAGGACATCCACAGACGAATGCGCGGCGTGCGGCCCCTCCGCGACGAATTGCCGCAGCGCTCCGGCGGCGATGTTGTCGCTGACGTAAACTTCTCCTCCGATAATCCGCCGAATGGCCGTGAGGATTTTTTCTTCCGTTTCGCGCTGCATGATATAGCCCATAGCTCCGGCGCGCAACACACGCTGGGCATAAATATTTTCTTCATACCGCGATATCACCAGAATCCCGGCCTTCGGACGGCGCGCTTTAATTTCCTTTAACAACATCAGCCCGGATTTTCCCGGCAGCGATACATCCAACACCACCAGATCAGGCTGTAATGTTTTTGCCTTCACCAGCGCTTCCTCAGCACCCGAGGCCTCTCCGCAGACCGACAAATCCCCGCTGCCGACGATAAGATTCCGTATCCCGCGCCGCACAATGGCGTGCGCGTCCACGATCAGGATTCGCGGCCGGCTCGGTGCCGGGGCAGATGGGGCTTCCGTGACGGTCGATGCGTGCCGCGGCGCGGCGGCCTCCGGCAGATGCGCATCGGAAAATAGATGCGCTGTTCGGCACAGCAGGAAACCCAGGCCCGCGGGCTTGGCCGTATCAGGTCTCTGGCGTTTGGCACCTGTACTTAAAGGAGCGATGGAATCGGCGTTTTTTCCCCTTCGCGGGGCGGGTGTCGAATGCCGCTGTCTGCTTTGTGATTTTCTCATAAGTCTGTAAACCGTGCTCGATCGGGTTCAACGTCCATCATTATATCCTAAGGAGCCAGGAAATTCCGGCGGCCTACCGAAATATTCATACTGTGGAGTCCGGCTTCCCGATGCGCTTCAGAAATTCCGGTTCATCAATTACTTCCACGCCGAGCTTCCGCGCTTTTTCCAGTTTGCTGCCGGCATCTTCCCCCGCTACCACCAGGTTGGTATTTTTGCTGACGCTCTCGCCGGCCTTTCCGCCCAGGGATTCAATAAGGGCCTTGATCTCATGTCGGGCGTAATGCTGGAGTTTACCGGTTACCACCACGGTTTTTCCGCTCAATGGACCGTCGGTCTGCCGCACGCGGGCCGGCGTGGTCTTTACGCCCAGCGATTCCAGCTCGCGCAGCAACTCCAGTCCACCAAGTTCATGGAGGAAGCGGTGCAAACTTTGCGCTACCACCTCGCCCACGCCTTCCACCGCCTGGAAATCAGCGACCGACGCTTTTGCCAGAGAATCCACAGAAGGGAATTTTTCCGCAATATCTTCCGCCGTGCGCACGCCGACATGCAAAATTCCCAGCCCCCCCAGCAGCCGTTCCAGCCCGCGGTTTTTGCTTTCGGCAATCGCCGCAATCAAAGTGGCCGCCGATTTTTCACCCATTCGCTCCAACCCGGCGACATCCTGCAGAGTCAAACGGTATAAATCCGGCAGATTCTTTATCAGCCCCTTGGCTAAAAGCTGCTGCACCACCGCCGGTCCGAGATTTTCAATATCCATCTGGTCTCGGGCACCAAAAAACAGCAGCCGCTCCTCCCGTTGCGCGGGGCAGGCCAGATTCGGGCAGCGAACAAATCCTCCATCACGCGCCACCGAGGATCCGCAGGAGGGGCACAGTGTGGGCGGGGCAATGACCTGCGCATCGACAGGGCGTTTGGCGGCGACTACGCCGACCACATAAGGAATTACCTCGCCGGCTTTCTGTACAATCACGCGGTCATGCAGGTGGATATCCTTGCGGACAATTTCATCAAAATTATGTAAACTGGCGCGGTAGACCTGCGTGCCGCTGATAAACACCGGCGGCTCAAATTCCGCCACCGGAGTGATTGTCCCGGTTTTTCCCACCTGAAACACCACGCGAGCTAATTGCGTTTCCGCCTGCTCCGGCTGATATTTAAAAGCAATGCACCAGCGCGGGGCGCGGGATGTGGTGCCCAACTGCTGACGCTGTGCCAGCATATCCACCTTGACCACCACACCATCCGTGTCGTAGGGGAGATTTTTCCGTTGGGCGTTAAAGTGGTGAATAAATCGTAATGCCGCGTCGATATCCTCCGCGGGGGCAATATGCTCCGATACTGGAAAGCCCAGCAACTTCAGATAGGTTAGCCATTGTTGATACGTGGAAAATTCAAAGCCTTTCACGACGCCCTGCCCGTGGGGCAGGAAACGTAGTTTTCTTGCCGCTACTGTGCGCGGGTCCAAAAGTTTCAGGGTGCCGGCGGCGGTATTTCGCGGATTGGCATAGGCTTCTTCCCCCATCGCCTCCTGTCGTTGGTTGATGGCTAAAAATTGCATCCGGGTTAAATAGGTTTCCCCCCGGACTTCCAGCACCGGTGGAATGTGTTTTGGAAAATCACCGGCCGGCGGATTTTTCGGATGGGTAAGCCGCAGGGGAATATCATAAATGGTCCGGGCATTTTGCGTGACATCATCGCCATTTTCACCATCGCCGCGTGTGGCGGCCTGCGTGAGAAAGCCCTTTTCATAACGCAAGGAAAGCGATACGCCGTCGATTTTTGGCTCACAGATATAACTGAACTTCTGACCCTCCAGCAACTTCCGCACGCGCTGATCAAATTCGCGCACTTCGCCTTCACTGTAGGTGTTATCAATGGAAATCATGGGTATTTCATGGTGCACCACGGCGAAAGCCCGCAGGGGGCTGCCGCCCACACGCTGGGTAGGGGAATCAGGTGTAATAAGTTCCGGATGGGACTGCTCCATATCCTGAAGCTTGCGCATCAGCGCATCATAGGCCTGATCAGAAATCTCCGGCTTGGCGTGCTGATAATACAGTTCATCATGCCGCCGAATCTCATCCCGCAGCATTTCCATCGCATGTTCCACACTATCACCCATGCTGAAAGTTATACCCAGAGGCGCACCGGGAAGCCAGCAAAATTGGCACAGCCGTGACAAAATAGAGAAACCGCCGCCACAACCGAGGCATGATCCGCTTCCACGTCGCGATGCGCCCGCCGCCGCGTGCGGGCACCAATCGCCGTGCATCGCCAATTTCCAAGACCTCACTCCGCATCCTGCCATCACGCTTTATTAGCTCAATGCGGCAGCGTTGAGTTGGCGGCGGGGATGGGATCTGATTGTACGATACTTATTCACACGGCACGCATCGCTCGCCCCGCGTGAGCTTCCGCTGATTATTCCACCGTGACGCTCTTGGCGAGGTTTCTGGGTTTATCCACGTTGCAACCGCGGGCCATGGCCGCGTGATACGCCAGCAGTTGCAGCGGTAGCACGGTCAGCAGCGGTTGGAGCGGTTCAATAGTGTCCGGGACGGTAAATACGTGATCGGCGACTTTGGTGATGTGGTCGTCGCCTTCGCTGGCCACAGCGATGATTTTTCCACCGCGGGCTTTTACTTCCTGGATATTCCCCAAAAGTTTTTCGTATTGACTGCCGCGCGTGGCGATAAATACTGCCGGCATTCCGGGATTGATCAGGGCGATCGGACCATGTTTCATTTCCGCGGCAGGCAAACCTTCCGCATGGATATAGCTGATTTCCTTGAGTTTTAACGCCCCCTCCAACGCTACGGGATAATTAAAACCGCGCCCTAAAAACAGCCAGTTTTCCCGCTTGACATATTGCGTGGTTACCTGCCGAATCAGTTCACTTTGTTCCAATATATGCCGCATCTGCTCGGGAATGCGATCCAGAGCCGTTAAAAATTCCTGCAGCACAGTTTGCGACATGTATTTACGCCGGGCGATGCTTAACGCCAGAAGGACTTCCACCACAATTTGTCCGCAGAACGCTTTGGTGCTGGCCACGCCCACTTCCGGCCCTACATGCAGATACACGCCGGCATCGGTTTCCCTTGCTATCGTGCTGCCAACCACATTCACGACCCCAAGGCTTAACGCGCCACGATCCTTGGCTTCCCTTAACGCGGCCAGGGTATCAGCGGTTTCACCGGATTGGCTGATGGCAATGACAATGGTGCCGTCTTCGACAATCGGATTGCGATAGCGAAATTCACTGGCGTATTCCACTTCGGTGGGAATTTTGGCCAGTTCTTCAAACAAAAATTCCCCCACCAGCCCGGCATGCCAAGCCGTGCCGCAGGCCGTGATAATAATACGCCGCGCGCGGACAATATCTCGGCTGTACTGGGCAATGCCGCCAAGAACCACGCGACCCTCGTGGCGATCCACGCGCCCGCGCAGGCAATTGGCGATGGCTTCCGGCTGCTCAAAAATTTCCTTCAGCATGAAATGCTGGTACCCGCCGAGTTCAATTTGCTCCAGAGAAAACTCAACGGCGGTCACATCCTTGGTTACAGGAACGTCATCAATGGTCATGGTGCGGAAGCCTTTGGGGGTTATGACCGCCATTTCATTATCATTGAGGTAAATTACCTGCGTGGTGTGTTCCACCACCGCTGCCGCGTCCGAAGCAACAATATATTCATCCTTGCCCACACCGATAATCAACGGTGAGCCGCGCCGGGCAACCACGAGAACTTCCGGTTCCGATGCGGACATCACCGCCAAACCATAGGTACCGCGAATTTCATGCAAGGCCAGTTGCACCGCCTTGGCCAGATCGCCCTCATAAAAATGCCCAATCAGTCCGGCCAGAGATTCCGTATCGGTATCGCTGACAAATGTATGCCCTTTGGCTGTAAGAAACTGCCGAATTGCGGAATAATTTTCGATAATACCGTTATGAACAATCGCAATACGCTTTTTGTCATCCAGATGCGGATGGGCGTTGCATTCCGTTGGCGCTCCATGCGTGGCCCAACGCGTATGTGCCATGCCCACGTGACTGGCTGGAATCGTTTTATCTTCATCCAGAATCGACTCTAAGACGCTGATTCGCCCGGCGGCTTTGCGTATGAAAAGACCGTTTTTTCCGGCAATACAGATGCCCGAGGAATCATAACCACGATATTCCAGCCGTTTAAGGCCCTCAATAAGCACGGGACCCACGTCTTTATTCCCCACATAAGCCACAATTCCGCACATACGCCATTACCTCGGACGAACAATACACCATTTAGGTTATCGGAGTAACCCTTACCTTTACTATAGCAATCTTTCCGTCGGGAAATCCGCCACAGGCGGCTGCTACCCGACCATCGCAGTGGCTTCAATTTCAATTTGTGCGGCATCATCAATGAGTTTGGCTACCTCCACCATGACGGTCGCGGGCCGTATTTCACCAAATATTTCACCATGCGCCAGGGCCACCTGCTCCCAGTTTTTAATATTCGTCAAGTACATCCGGGTCATGACCACATCGGCCATGGAAGCTCCCAGCGCTTCCAGAGCCAACTGAATAATCGCCAGAGATCGTCGCGTCTGCTCGGCGACATGCGGCGAGAAGGTTTTGTCCGCCTCAATACCGACGCAACCGCTGATAAAAATGGTGTTTCCCTTTTTTACCGCCCGGCTGTAACCAATTTTCGGCTCCCATGCGCTGCCGGAACTTACCGCAAGTTTGCCGGAACGCGGCTCAACGGTAAACGGATTCTTGGACTGCATCTGAGTCATTATTTTTTCCTTCGATCATCAGGTTGTTAATAAAATTACTGCCCCGGCGGCCTTATCCAACAAATTCTACCGGTGTGCAGGGCGGAATTAATTGAGCTTTGGCTCCGGCATCCAGAATCGCATTGACCGCCTTGCGGCCTTCGGGTCCAAAATCCAACGTCCAGTGGTTCACATACATACCCACAAATTCATCCGCCAATTTTTCATTCATATCCCGTGCGTATTGCAGGGCATGGCGCACGGCTTGTGCCCGATGGGCCAGCGAGAATTCAATGCTGCGCTTCAATATGCCCGTGACTTCCCGCATGGCTGCATCCCCCATATCCCGACGAATGACATTAACCCCCAGCGGCAGCGGCAGACCGGTTTTTTCTTTCCACCACTTGCCTAAATCCACGCAGCATACCAGTCCGTTATTCTGATAGGTCAACTGCCCTTCATGAATAATCAGCCCCGCATCGGCATGGCCGGCCTGCACGTATTCCAGAATTTCATCAAATGGTTTAACCACCGTATGCACGCCCTTGCCCAGCAGCAACTGCATGGTCAAAAACGCGGTGGTTAATGTGCCGGGAATGGCGATACGTTTGGTTTTTAATTCATCAATGGTAAAGGGCTTCTTGGACACCAGCATGGGGCCATAATTTTCCCCCATGGAACAGCCGCTGGCCATGAGCGCATATTTATCTTTTACATACGGATAGGCATGGAGGCTGATCGCCGTGATTTCCAGTTCCCCTTTCATGGCACGCACGTTGAGCGTTTGAATATCCTGAAGGATATGCTCAAATTCATAGTTGCCGGAATCCATTTGTCCCGTGGCCAAGCCATAAAACATAAAGGCGTCATCGGGATCCGGTGAATGCCCCAAGCGCAGTTTCTTCTTTTCCGCCATCGTTAACCTTTCCAGTTCAAGGCGCAATATCAGCATTGAATTCTAGCGTGAAACCCAAAAATTGTCCGCGCGTGATGGATCAACTCCTGGTGTCCGATCCGACTTGGCACGAAATATGCTATAATTTCTCTACTTTTGGAGACGGATTTGTCCGCGAAGGGTAAAAAAGTTGTCGTCGCGATGTCCGGCGGAGTTGATAGCTCGGTCGCGGCGGCGCTGTTGAAAGAACAGGGATATGACTGCCTGGGCGTATTTATGCGCCTCGGAAATGATCCCATGCAGCAGGCCGGCGATGAATTGGTGGCCTGTTCACCCGAGAAAGCCGCCAAGCCGCATCATCAGGGTTGCTGCTCCGCCAATGATGCCGCCGACGCCCGCTACGTTGCCGGGCTGCTGGGTATTGAGTTTTATGCCTTGAATTTCCAGCATGATTTTGGCGGAATTATTGATTATTTTGTGCGGGAATACAATCAGGGGCGAACGCCTAATCCGTGTGTGCGCTGCAATGAATATCTGAAATTCGGCAAACTTTCGCGCTACGCGCGAGCGGTGGGTGCGGATTTTGTCGCCACCGGTCATTATGCCCGCATGGGCCGCGACGCCGCCGGCACCGTGCGCATTTTGCGTGCCGCGGATCATGCGAAAGATCAAAGCTATGTGCTTTTTGGTGTGCCGCCTGATGAATTGCCGCGCATGATGCTGCCGATTGGAGAATTTCCAAAAAGTGAAGTCCGAGCGATGGCCCAGCGTTTTGGCTTACCGGTACACGACAAGCCGGACTCGCAGGAAATCTGCTTTGTGCCCAACAATCAATATTTTAATTTAGTCAAAAAACGCTCGCCGGAAGCCGTCAAGCCCGGCCCCATTGTGGATCATGACGGCAAAACCGTCGGCACGCATGATGGCCACCAGCACTTCACGCTGGGCCAGCGCCGCCGCGTAGGCGTGGCATTGGGGTATCCCGTGTATGTAACCAATATTGATGCCGCCAGTAATACCGTGCAGATCGGCCCGCATGAGGACCTGCTGCACCGGCGGCTTATAGCCCGAGAAGTTAATTGGCTTTCTGCCCGGCCCACGGAAGCGATCCATTGCCTGGCGAAAATCCGGTACAACACGCCACCTGCCCCCGCGATGGCCCACCTCACCGGCCCGGATGAACTCACCGTCACTTTTGATGAGCCGATCGCCGCCATCACTCCCGGACAGGCGGTGGTATGCTACGACAACGACATATTACTCGGTGGCGGCTGGATTGAGCGGGTTCAGTAAATATGGCACAAACAGTATTGATCCGTCAATGCAATAACTCCCGGTGCCAGCGGATTTAACCGGCTGAACACACGTGCCGCGCAGAGTTTCCAAGCCTTCTGACGAACTCCCAACCAATCGCCCACCCGCCATCACGCCCCCCACACATCCGCAAAAGTTCGTCCATGGGCGTCACGCGATGGCGCTGCAACCGGCGGCGCATGCGGGTCCGGCGGGTCGCTGACATTACCACATTGCATCACGATTTCTAAACCCGTGAGCATGTATCTCAGGGCGTCCATGGCGTGGTCGCTTCCGGGCTGCACGGCGGCACCGGCTTTTTGGCTTTCATCCGCGGCATACTGATATTCCGAGGCTTCCTGAATTAAATGATGACATGATGAGTAGATTTTTAATTTATCCGCCAGAAATCGCGATTCCACCAGGGAAATACCGGCGGCAATGGAAACCAGCGGGGCGTTTTCGCAGGGCACATCATGTCGGCGCATGAGATTGATTAAATCCGGCCGTGAACGATCGGCAAAACACCGTTCCACGTTCCAGCGCTTAAGCAGCGCGGCAACTCTTTCCGCAAGTTCCTCCAGCGGCAACCGCCGAGCGTAGAATTCTTCCACCACATACAGCCGCTGATCCGGGCGCAGCACCCCCACCACTACCGCCGTGGGATCGCGCCAGCCCCAATCCAGACCCGCACAAGCCGGCATGGCGTTATCCAATTCCTGTTCGTCCGCCCCGGTGACGGAAATGATATGATCCGCAAATGTCTCATAGACCAGGCCTTCGGGTGCCGCCCATAGGCCGTCCAGCAGGCGTTTTCGTCGCACGCCGGAAAGTCGCTCGAGCGTAGCGCGATAGGTCTGGCCGGCCAGTGTGTACAGCCCGGTTTGGCGATCAAAAAAAATCGGATTATCTTCATGCCGACTGACCAATCGCCGCATGAGTCCCGCGTTGGCCCGCACATTAAGCCAATGCCCCGGATGCGATGGATTGCATTCCGCCACCGCCTGCTGGTACGGCATAATGCCGTGGCGAAGGCGGGTGAGAAGTTTTTCCCAGTCTGAAAGTGTTAATTCTGTCGCTTCACACGCCAGAATCATATCGTATTCACTGGACATGACCCGATCCGCATTGTCCAGGCCACCCAGTACAAGTTCCGAGCCGTTCTCCAGAACATATCCCGTGCGGCGGCCCCGCGTGGCACCCCGGCTTATGGAATGCCCCGCGGGCAATACCTTTTCCTCCAGTGTAACCAACGCGGATTGCGTGAGGCTCACCCGCGTTTTCCGAGCCAGCAGACAGCGCATGGAGCTGTATTTCTGCATACACAGAAACATTTTCTCCAGAGCCGCCCGGGTTTTCCCCGTCCCCGCCGGCCCGGCCAGCAGCACTTCCCGTTCATGGCTGTAAAATAATTCCTCAGCCGCTCCCCGAGGCTCATACGCCTGGGCACTGATTGCCGGATCGTGTTTTTGTGCTCTGTGCTTGGTTACGCCCATACATCGTTCACTCATACATCCTCAATGCGTACATTCTGATAGGTTTTTATCGGCTCGGTATTTCCCGCTTCGCCGGCGGTATCCGATTGGCCTAAATAATGCTTGCCGAGAAATTGCAGCAGTCGGACATCGCCTTCCTCTAAGGTGGCCAACTGAATCTGCTTTTTTCGCAACACGATATGCATAGACGCCCTACCGCGTTTTAACTGCCTGCCAAATTTGCCGCGCAGTGCGGAAACCGGTAATTCCAGATAATCGGCAATTTCTCCGTCGGTGGCTCCGGTATGCGCCAGGGACGCAATTTGTTCCGCCGATTCCGCATCCGTCAAAAACTCCTCGCCCCGCAGCATCCGTGCTGCCGCCTGCTTAGGCTGCGCATTGTCCGGCGCAGCGGCACCGGCGGGTGGATACGCCTCTTTCGATTTTCTGAGCATCGCATAGTCCATGATCATTGATCGATAAAACACTGGACGACATCGCGGGCCATATCAGGCCCCGGCACATTCAATGTGCCGGCTAACATGCAGTTCTGAATTCTGACGCCTGATTTCTAACGCCGCAGTATTGGAACGAACAAATCCGCCTGGCGCGGGCAGGCTCCGATCCGCAACTCCGTTGTTTCAGTCCGGCCTTGGAGTCCGAATAGGTGACGGCCTTTAATTTCCATTTTCCGCCTGCCCGGCAGGAACGGATCATGGCGGGATGGGAAGTAATCAGGCTTAGACGTTTACAGCCTGCCTGGCGAACGGCAATTTCCGCTACGGCATCACGGAATTTGGCTCCCACCCCTATTCCCTGATAATCCGGTAATACCACAATGCGGGAAAAGCGTTTGTAGCCGACGAAACCGGTGACTTGTGTAATGCCGGCAAATGCAATGGGTTGGCCGTCCAACAGGCCACAGTAATAATCGCCGCCCGGCAGCTTAGAGCTTAAATAATGATGGCGTTCAAACATGGGCCATAAGTTGCGTTCGCACCGGCGGATTTCGATGCGTAATTGCGGTCGCTGAAGACACCCCCGTGCCAGAGTCTGATCGGCCATATCCACAATCCAATCCGGGCATAACCACCGGGCAATGTCATAATGACAGCTCACAGCCACAAAGCGCTTTTGCACCGCACCTGAGCGAATAGCCCGCGCCACCGCCGCGGAACCTACCTGCGCTACCGTGCGATCCACCACGGATGTAAATTCATCCATAACAGCAAGGTTGTTATCCGGTACCAGCAGCAGCCGGGCGAGATCCACGCGGAATTTTTCCCCATTGCTTAAAACATGATAAGGCCGCAACCACGCCGGCGGCGAACTGAAGCCCACCGCGGAAAGCGTTTGTGTGATGCTGCGAATATCAGCATCACCAAAGCCATCAATAATGGCGGCGTTGGCGGGCCATGGGGAAGAATCATGCAGCGCCGCATCACCATAAACATGCCGGGCGATGCTGGTCTTGCCGCTACCGCTGGGACCGACAATCAAACCAATTTGCCAAGGGTCCTGAAGTGTCGGCACATCCACAGAAAAGCGTTGCATAGAACCCACAGCCGCAGGCAGATCAAACATGCCGCGGACCTGCTGCACCCGAAAGCTTTCTGTAATGGCACAGGAGACCGTGGTATTAATACGCATGGGTGTGGACTCCAGGAAAATGTTGGACGGCAACTCAATGGGGACTTCTACGTGGAAAAGCCTTTCGTTGATACTCCGATTGCATCTCAATGAAATAACAAACGATGGAACCCTTGGGTACCGCAGGTGTCTTGCCTGCATCGGGAAAAGAACGAATGCAGGCGGGACGCCTGCGTTACCCGTGCAACCAAGGAGCATCCATGGCCGGGCGCTCCATAAGGCCACCGATTGGCGGGGTCAAATCGTCAGCACGCGGCACTTTCGCCCTTCCTCGGTGAGGCGGTTATAAATTTCGCGTTGATCGTCTTCATCCCGACATTCCACCGCCACTTCAAAAACTTGCCGCAGGGGAATTTCGCCGTCATCGTCAATGGATGCCTTGTTGATATCGGAGGTCAGGGCCGCCATTTCTTCGGGGGTAAACCCGGCGGCGAGCTGCAAATGCGAATCCAGAGCGGCCAGTTGGTCTGCCAAAGCCGGTGAATCCCATTGCGCCAGTTCAGCGGTGCGATTATCCGCGATGGCATAAGCGACTGCATCACCGCCGGAAAGCGCGGTTTTAATAACCCAGATTCGCTGCCAACCCAAAGCCTTGGCGGCGGCCCAGGTGCCGTTGCCGGCTCGAATTATGTCGGCAGAATCCACGACAATGGGCTTCTGCTGGCCAAAGCGTTTAAGGCTGGCCTTGATCGCCTCCAAATTATTATCCGGATGCCGCCGCACATTGGCCGGATCAGGCGTCAGCGAATCAATAGGTACCAACGTTGCCGGTGAAATATCATTTATCATGCGCCGGCTTTAGGCGCGGTGATGTGGCGATATGGAGATGAACGGTAGAGATATTTTTATATATCGCGGATCACTGGTCGCGGAACAAATTATGCGTTACGGTCGAATATGAATCGCGGCTACGGGCACGGGCACTAGGAGCCTGTCCAAGTAATGGCCGGGATTGCGATTACTTGGACAGGCTCCTAGCCGAGGCCGCCATTGGACGCCAGTTGCGCAGACGGCGCGGCGGGATTAAAACATGGTTGCAGGTTATTCCATGCGATAGCCTTAACATTGGGGGACAGCGGCAATGCTGCGGTGGCTTTGGATGAGCCAAGGCAGACCACAAAAGAGGAGCAGCGGTAGGCTTGTATTGCGTCGGCGAGGCGCGACAGAGACCGTGCGTCGCCGGGGATGGGCGTGCGGGTGGCTTTGGCCTCGATTAAACTCAGGTTGCGATTGCCATTGTCAATAACAAAATCCACCTTCAGGCCCTGCCGGTCTCGGAAATAATATAAGCTGCGATCTTCTCCGCGATTCAGACGGTGTTTCACAATTTCCGACGCCACGAGGCCTTCAAACAATCCTCCAAGAAACGGAGATTGTTCCAGCGATTGCTGATCCCGCACACCCAGAAGGTGGCACGCCAGGCCGGAATCGGCGAAATAAAGCTTGGGCGTTTTTACCAGACGCTTGCCGAAATTTTCAAAGAATGGCTGAATCAACAGAATCTGCCCGGTGATTTCAAGAATACTTAACCAATGTGTGATCGTGGGCACGCTGACGCCCAACGGAGCCGCGAGGTCGGTTTTGTTGAGCATTTGCCCACACCGACTGGCCAGCAGGCCGATGAAGCGCCGAAATACCGCCAGATCACGGATAGAAGCGGCTGCCCGCACATCACGTTCGAGGTAGGTTTGCATGTAAGATCGAAACCAGATATCCCTCACTTCCGGCGTTGCCAGGACTTCCGGGAACCCGCCGGTTAATAACGTCATATCCGGTGCCTCTTCCGCACTTAACGGCAATAATGAGAAAATCGCCACGCGGCCCGCCATGGATTCCGTTACACCCTGCATCAGCGGTGCCTCCTGCGAGCCGGTGAGAAGCCATTGGCCTTTTTTGGAGGGATCAGCATCAATGCGGGCGCGAATATAGGTCAATAATTCCGGTGCATTCTGAATTTCATCCAGAATGGCCGGCAATTTCAGGCGCTCCAGAAATGACCGTGGATCCGCCCGCACACGAGCGACTACATCCGTTTCCTCCAGCAGACAATAGGTGGCATCAGGAAACAAGTGACGCAACAGCGTGGTTTTTCCGCAGCGCCGTGGCCCGGTCAGCAGCAACGCGGGGAAGTGCCGCACTCCCTTGCGCACCTGCGGCTCTAATTCTCGTAGCCGGTATTTCATGTTGACAATTCTAAAGTTTAACTTTAGGATTGTCAACACTTACGGAGCGCTCATTTCGGTGGCCACAGGTGGCGTCCTGGACTTTTTATTGATTATCTCAATGTCATCAAGGCCTATAACGCCCCCATGGAACAGATTGATAAATCGGCGGGTGATTTCTGGGTTTCTATCGGCTCGCCTATGTTGACCAGCACTGCGGGCCGCTGTATTCCTACCGATGCCCAGCTTATGCTGGAATATCTTACCAATGATCTGGTTTATACCTGCGCTAATTGGAATGCCGCGGCGGTGGCACAGGTGCCGTTTCGGCTCTATGCCATACGGCACACCGGCCAAAAAGCGATCAGCGATTTTTCCACCAAGGCCGTGGCGGGCAGGACATTAGCGCGGCTCAAGGGCAATCCGAATTTTTCCCACACGCTTTCCCGCGCTGCCGAGGTGCAGGAAATTACCGATCACCCTCTGTTAAATCTGCTGGAAAAAGATAACGATGGGTTAAATGGATATCAATTGCGGTATATGACCGGCGTATATATGGAAGTATTTGGCGGGGCGTATTGGCTCTTGGAGCCGGGGGCGTTGGAACCCGTGCGGCGTATTAAGGTGCTGCCCACGCAGCGTCTGCTGCCGCTGCGGAATAATGATCTGGCGGTGGTGGGTTATAAATATATGCCTGCCCTCACCGGCGCGTGGATTCAGTTGGATAAACAGGATGTGCTGGATTTCCGTTTTCCGGCGGTGGAGGATCCTTACGGCGGACGCCATGCGCCGCTGCGCAGTGCGTACATGCAGGCGGAATTGGCTGCCAAATTCGCCATGTATGAAAATGCGTTAATGGATAATCGTGCCCGCGTGGATGGGACTTTTATTCCCAAAGATCAACTGACCAAATCGCAGGCGGAACGGGCGGAATTGTTATGGAATCAGAAGTTCGGCGGTGAAGGTAATGGCCGGGTGCTTGTGGCGCAGCAGGCGGGAACGTTTGTGCCGGCGCGATATCCGCCGACGGATTTGGGGCCGCTGGAAATCAGCCGCGAAACCTTAAAGCGTTTAGCGCACGCCTTTGGAGTGCCGGAGGCGCTATTAAGCAAAGACGCCACGTATGCCAACATGCAGGCAAGCCTGACGCTTTATGCCCGGCAGACCATTTTGCCGCGCGTGCTGATTCTGGAACAGAAACTTAATGAAATGCTCACGCCGCTGTATGGCGATCGCCTTTTTCTGGCGGCGGAAAATCCGGTACCGGCGGATGAGGCATTTGAACTGGAAAAAACCCAGATTGCGATTCGCGCCGGGGTGTTGAGCAAATCTGAAATTCGGCGGGCCACGGGGTTTTCCGATATGCCGCCTGAGGAATCAAGCGAAAACCCGACCATTGCCGCGGATGCAGTCACGACCGCCCCGGCGGATCAGACAACATCCAAACATGCGCAATATCCATGATGATACCTTAGCCGCGTGGTGGAAACCCGCGGCCATGTTTATTTTCGCCATGACCAATGGCTTCAAACCCATGACCAGGAGTTCACCATGTCAATGTTGCGCAAAGCATTTGAAGGACAACTCATTGAAGTTCAGACGGGCCGCCGGGAAATTGTGGCGTGCATTTCCACATCCGCAGTGGATCGGGATGGTGATGTGGTATTGCCGGAAGGGCTGGTGCGGAAAAATTATTCCGGCCTGACGGTGTTTTACAACCACGACACTGCCTTGCCGCTGGGTGCCGCACAATGGGTGAAGAAAAGCGGAGATCGTGTAATCGCCAAATATCGCTGCACCGATAAGACACAATTTGGCCGCGATATGTTTGCCCTGGCTCAGGATGGGGTATTAAACAGCTACAGCATCGGCTTTTTGCCCGGGGAATTTTCCGGCCCGACGCCAGAGGAAACCGCCCGGCGACCGGAACTGAAAATGGCCCGTCGCATTTATCGGAAATGGGAATTGCTGGAATTCAGCCTTGTGGGCATACCGGCCAATCCGGAAGCAACCATGCTGGCCATCAGCAAAAAAGTCGCTCCGGAAACCTGGGTGATTTTGCGGCGGACTGCCGCATGTAATACGCACTTGCCGCCTGACCGGGAAGGCTTGCAGGAAGATTCAACTGTCAACATTGCGCCAGCCGCCGCTGCGGTTGTCGCTGCAGTTGCCACTGCACCAACCGCAGAGAAATCAAAATCGATACGGTTGTTGACCCGTGAGGAAATCGCCCGGCATATCGCAGCGAACCTGCGGGCGGTGGATACAGGCCACATCGTGGATGCCGCCTTTGACCGCCGGGCGGGAATGCTGCGGTAGCAAAACCGCTACAGGCTCGGCCACTACCTCACCAACGGCCTGCCATTTATAACAATTTATAACTAAGTATAAGGAGGTATAAATAAAACCTTGTATACTTGCTTATAAATTGTTATAAATGAGATCTATGGACAGCGTCAAGAATCCATTTTCTCCCGGTGCCGGCTCGCCGCCGCCAGAACTGGTTGGGCGGGACAAATTAACAGAACAGGCCGATATACTCTTAGCGAGAATAAAGCATCGGCGTTCGGAACAAAGCATGATCCTCACCGGGCTGCGCGGCGTTGGCAAGACTGTGCTGCTCAATGAAATCGAACGTATGGCTATCAGGAAAGGCTATCGGACGATTTCAATTGAGGCTTATGAAGGCAAGCCCTTGGGCCCCCTGATTGCTCCACACCTACGACAGCTTCTTTTCGACCTGGACCGTGTTGCAGGAACCAGCGACAAGGTGAAGCGCGGGCTGCGGGTACTGCGAAGTTTTATTGGAACTGTCAGGCTCAGCGTGTTAAATACGCCCATTGAATTAGACATTGATCCTGAGCGGGGCACGGCGGATAGCGGAAATTTAGAGGTTGATCTTCCTGCACTGTTTGTTGCGGTAGCGGAAGCGGCTGAAGATCGGGGCTGTGCAGTAGCACTTTTCATTGATGAGATTCAGTACCTCAACCGCCAAGAACTCGGCGCTCTGATTATGGCATTGCATCGGATACAACAGCGGCAGTTACCGCTGGCGATGGTCAGTGCGGGCTTGCCGGTGCTACCCGGATTGGCAGGGGAATCAAAGTCATACGCGGAACGCCTTTTAAGTTTTCCCATCGTCGGGGCTTTGTCGGAAGCCGATTCGGCTCGAGCAATTGAGGAGCCGGTTCGCGCCGCCGGCGTGTCGTTCGATCCAGCCGCTCTGAAAGAAGTTTTTCGCCTGACGAAAGGATATCCGTATTTCTTGCAAGAGTGGGGCTATCAGATATGGAAGATTGCCACCACAAGCCCCATCACCAGGAAGGTAGTTGATGCCGCCACCAAGGTTGCCATTACACGTTTGGATGAGAATTTTTTCCGCGTTCGATTCGATCGGCTTACACCCAGCGAGAAGAACTTTCTTCGCGCGATGGCGGAGATTGGCCCCGGCCCCTCACGAACCGGCGACATCGCCGACAAGCTGAAAACAGGAATCAATAAGATCGGAGTGGTGCGGGCCAACCTGATAAGAAAAGGGATGATATACAGCCCCGCTCATGGGGATTTAGCGTTCACGGTGCCGCTGTTCGACGAATTCATGAAGCGGAACGCTTCCAGAAACGATCTGTAACGGAAACATATTTGCAAAACAGGAATTAAATCCTTTAATAAAAATATGCTCAAAGGTGCCATAACGCCGTTGCTTTTACAACGTCTTAGGGAATATCCCGCAGTGGCACTGCTGGGATCGCGGCAATGTGGCAAAGCCACGCTGGCACGATCGTTGGGCGTCAAAGCAACATCCGCAAACGACTGGTAAAAAGTCCAAAAATATATTGGCGCAACACAGGATTATTGCATGCCCTGTTAAACACTTCCGATGCCGCATCGCTCATTGCCCAGCCATGGGTGGGAGCAAGCTGGGAGGGTTTTGTCATTGAACAATTGCTGGCGGAACTCTCGGCCCGCGGTCGGCATTTTCAACCATGCTGGTTCCGCAGCAGCGACGGCCATGAAATTGATCTGGTGCTGGAAATGGACGGCGAAAACTGGGCGTTTGAAATCAAGCTTACCACCGCCCCGGGCATTGCGGATATGCAACGACTGGATAAGGCCGCAGATTTGATCGGGGCTTCGCGACGGTTTTTTAATTTCCCAGTCCAGTGACGCGGCGGGCGATAATCATCGCGCCGCGTGTAATCTGGATTGGCTGATTAAGCATATTATGTGACAGGTGTCTCGCAAATTAAAGACTCACCGAACATGGCTTGGTGTTTTGACGACGAGGTTACGCCGCGCACTGAATCATTAGGCATGGGCGCATCACTGGCGACCAACGACCATGATCTGGCTTGCGCAGCCGATCATTGCGGCGTGGACATATTGTAGAGCCGGTCAGGATAGAGAACTTTTCATTCCGTATGCTTTTTATGCGACAAGCTTTACAATGGGATTGGGCGTCGGCGTAGAGACTTTATAGCGCGGAGCGCGGACGAACCGGGCAGGACATCCCGACGTATGGATACATTTTGAAGGGCGAAACAGATCATGCGAAAAGCCAGCATTTTTACGATATTTCTGATTGTGTTTGTGGATCTGGTGGGGTTTGGCATTGTGTTGCCAAACTTGCAGTTGTATGGCCAGCAGTTTGGCATCAGTAATTATTTTTACCTGACACTCATTGGTGCGACGTATTCGTTTTTCCAGTTTCTCTTTGCGCCCATTCTGGGCCGCTGGTCTGATCATATCGGGCGGCGGCCCGTGCTGATCGTTAGTCAGATCGGGACGATTGTGGGTTTTTTCATGCTGTTTTTTGCCAACTTTTTTCAGGGGCAAATGCTGGGCGTCGTGCTGATTTTTGCTTCGCGCATTGTCGACGGCATCAGTGGGGGAAATATTTCCACCGCGAATGCCTACATTGCGGATATTACCACGCCGGAAAATCGAGCCAAGGGGCTTGGTGCCCTGGGGGCGGCGTTCGGACTGGGATTTATTTTTGGGCCGATCATCGGGGGGTTGGTGTCTCATTTTCTGGGCTTGCAATATGTGCCGTTGGTGGCGGCGGCGTTTTCGTTTACCGCGTTGACCATGACCGTAACCCGACTGGCAGAATCGCGCACGCCCAACAATCAACGTAATGACGCGGCCGCACGGCGCTTCAGTTTCCGTGGGCTGGAGCATTCGCTGGTGCGGCCGATCATTGGGCCGCTGATTCTGCTGTTTTTTGTCAACGGCTTTGCCTTTGCGGGAATGGAGCAAACGCTTAGCTTGCTGATTCAACATCGGAATTATCCCATTACGAGGCGCGCCATGGCGCAGGCACACGCCGCCAATGTGGCCCATGGCACGGGAGATTCGGCGGAGATGAAAAAGCCGTCGGATGTGCGTATAACCGCGCGGGCGGCATTTGTAAAAAAGCAGGATGACCGCAGCAGCTATGCGTCGGGCTGGTTGTTTGGAGCCATTGGCATTGTCATCGTGCTGATTCAGGGCGGGATGATCGGGCGGCTGACAAAAAAATATGGCGAATTGAAACTCACATTGCTAGGCCCGGTAATAACTTCGGCAGGGTTAATTATCATCGCGTTGCCCGTTGACTGGGCGTGGCGCTGGACAGGTTTTCTGGCGGGGGGCATATTGCTTGCGGTGGGCAGTGGCCTGTTTAACCCGGCCATGCAGGCCCTGATAAGCCGCCATTGTCATAGTGACGAGCAGGGCGAAGTGCTGGGGGCCAATCAAGGGATGGCGAGTTTGGCTCGCGCCTTAGGCCCTATTCTTGCGGGATTGCTGTTTGAATACATGTTTCCGGCGATGCCATATTATGTTTCAGCGGGACTGTGTTTACTTGTCACAGCCGGAATATTTATTAAGCGGGCAAAATTTGCCCTGCCGGAGCCACAGTCCGTTGCGGTACCCCCAGACGCTCTGCCATCCAAATAGCACACCCGAAGCCACAGAACCAGCCGATGGTTCCACCGGCAATGATGTCGGAATAAAAATGGGCCTGCATAACGACGCGGGAAATGGAGGTCAGCCACGCGACGAGCAGAAACAGTCGGCGGCCTTTGGGGGATAAATACGTCAGCGCCGCAGCCATGGCAAAGGCGACGCAGGCATGGCCACTGGGAAAACTCAGATCAACTTGGGTATGAAATCCGCGGAACCACTGCCAGACATTCAGGCCGTCATTTAAATGACCGCCGGGTAGTGTTCCGATGGGGCGCACCCGTCCACAGACGCTTTTGAATGCTTCTGAAACCGCACCCGCGCCGAGAATGGCGCTGGCCATGATGGCGATGCCCTTCCATCGCGCGGGATCATAAACCCACACCAGTAGACATATAAATATTACTTCCGCCGGAACGCCGACATCACGCAACGCCCGCCAGGTGCTTTCGGTATGGTGGTACAATTGGGAATGAAAGGGCGGCGTAACAGTGCGCCACCAAGGCGCATCGGGGTGGGTTTTCGGATTCAGGCGCACGGCCTGCCAATTATACGGCTGCTGATCCCCCATGAGCCAACGTGTGGCCCGCCATGCGGTGGTATCAAGCCGGGCGTTGAAGCTCAGCAGGAGAATCTCCGCGAGGGCCACAATTCCCAGAATTATGAGGTTTTTTTTCAGCGGCGACGTGCGGCGAGATAGATCGGTAGAAGGCTTTGCCATGGGCATGAAATACCTCGCAGAATAGCCGACGCAGTGCCGCTGTTAGGCCGTGCCGGAGGCCGCGGCATCCGCCGAAGATTCCGCAACCGGTTCCGCGGCGGCTGGTTTTTCTGCGGCCGCCTGATCTTCCGCCTGGGCCGTGGTGGTGCGACGGCGGCTACGATCCGACTTTGCCACCCGTTGCTGCACTTTGTCCTGTTCTTCCTTGGCGATGCGTCCGGATTTGCCTTCCATGACGGCCGCGAGAATTTCCTTCATGATCAAATCAATACCGCGCAGAGCGTCATCATTAGCGGGAATGGCGATATCCACCATATCCGGGTCGCTGTCGGTATCAATTAAACCGATGACCGGGATTCTCAGCTTGCGGGCTTCCTGTATCGCGATGGCTTCACGGCGAACATCCACAACAAACATGGCTCCGGGCAGTCGATCCATACCGCGGATACCTGAAAGGTTGCGAAGAATCTTACGATATTCCCGGTTCAAGTTGGATACCATTTTCTTGGAATAATTCTTACCCACATCCGGGGATTGTAAAATGCGTTCCAGTTCTTCCAGGCGCTGCAGGCGCGAGCGAATGGTCCGGTAGTTGGTCAGCGTGCCGCCGAGCCAGCGCTCCGTAACCACCGGCATGCCTGCCTGCTTGCCAATTTCATCAATCACCGAGCGGGCCTGCCGCTTAGTGCCGACAAACAACACATCACGGCCGCTACCGACCAGGCGGCTGATAAACCGTTGGGCGGCAAGGAGGCCTTTGAGCGTTTCGCGAACGTCAATAATGTGGATCAAATTCCGTTTGCCATAAATGTAGGGCTTCATCTTGGGGTTCCACCGACTGGTGCGGTGGCCGAAATGAATTCCGGAATCAACGAGCTGACGAACCAATTCAGGATTGGCCATGGGGAGAACCTCACATCAGCGATTTCAGAACCATGTGCCGCACAGGCTCCTACCGTCGCTTAAAACTCGCCTAGCGGCGAAATAGCGTACATTCGGTCACGGAACACATGCCCCGTACATACCGACCAAGCGGCAAACCATTGATCATATCGTTTTTGGCACCGCGCGTCCAGCTTGCCAAGCGTGGCGTCGCGGAGCACAATACGCTCATACCTTTGAAGAGGTCGATCCATCTTTTTGAAGGCAGCGATCTTAGCGACAGTTCCGCTATGAGAAGGAGCATGACCATGGCCGACACTGGAGTTTCAACTGAATCCTTTGCCCAGGAGAGGAAAGCCGCGTACAAAGGTCCGCGCCTGCGGATGGCGATTATCGGTTGCGGGGGCGTCAGTGAAACACAACTCAAGGCGTTACAGACCATGCCGGAGGTTGAAATTGTCGCCGGCGCGGATATTAACCCGCAGCGCCTGCAAGTCACGAAAGACAAATTCGCTGTGACAGCCCTTTATGCGGATTACCATAAAATGCTTAAGGAAATAAAGCCTGATGCGGTTACGGTTTGCACCCCCAATGCGGTGCACGCCCCGGCTACGATTGCTTCGTTAAAAGCCGGTGCGCATGTTATTACCGAAAAGCCCATGGCCATGTCCCCTAAAGAATGTCAGTCCATGATGGATGCC
>DAHVEJ010000036.1 GCA_027313145.1 Phycisphaerales bacterium
ATGTCCGCCAATGCCGGCAAATTACGCAGCACGCGTATGTCAATGCGGGCCTGCGTGAGTTTGCCCTTGGTCAAGGGCTGTCCATTAAGCCTGCCCAGCACAAACGCATCACCGGTGCCCCCCATGCCCGATTGATAGGAATACCCCACGAGAAACGTCACCATTAATAGCACACCCAGAACCGCCATCATGGGTTTGCTGTATTTTCGCATTAACTTTGTAGCCATAGGCTCATCACCGCGTAGTAACAATCAACCATCAAACAGACCCGTGAGCATAAACGATTCCCGACGCGGCGTAAATCGCCCCAAGCCAACGCGCCCCAGCCAATCGTCTGTAACCGCCGGGCGTTATCGATTATACTACCTGTATAAAGAGTTGGAGATTTTATGGTGCGTAAGACGATAAGTGCCTTTGGCCTGCTTCTCACGGCAGCTTTAGCCTCTGCTTCAGCTTTCGCTTCAGCTTTCGCTTCGGCTTTACCGGCTGCAGCCGTTACCGCGCCGCCGGTTCCGGCGGAACTCAACGCCTCGGCCGTGCCCGCCAAGGCCACATGGATTATCTATCTCAATATTGATCAAGCCATGAAAAACCCTACCGCAGGCAAATTGCTGGCAAATTTTATGCGGAGGCGCCCGCAAGCCCGGAAAGGGCTTGCCAGCCTGAAAGCCATGGGCCTGAAATTTCCCCAGGATTTTCATGATGTCCTGCTGGTGGGAAGAAACGTCGGACACAATCATGGCGTGGTAATACTTCATGCGACAAGCAATCAACGGCACCTTGAAAAATGGTTCCAAGCGCAACGCGCGGCTATTACCGTAACGAACTTAGCCGACGGCATAGATAAAATTGTTGATAAAAAGGGCCACACTTTTTATGAAGCATCGCCGACCTCTGACACCTTTGTGGCCTCCCGCTCGTTATCATCACTGCGGCATGAATTGCGGGTTCTTGCCGGCACCTCAGCCGGCATGGCGGCCGGCAGCCCCTTATTGAACGGCGCGCATCCCGGGGGCATCTTGTTTTTGGCAGATACCGATATGGCAAACCTGCCCAATGGTCGAGGCCCACGGCATGGCCCACGCTGGATGAAATCCGTTACCCGCGGCTGGCTGGCGGCCTGGATAAACAAAGGTCGCCTCACCGTTTCCGCGCGTGTTAACCTGAAAAGCCCGGATACCGCGGCCCAGACTGTTCAAATCGCTCAGGGCTGGCAGGCGGCAATGGACCTTGGTGCCACGAATGCCCATGCCAATCCACGACAACAATTTATCGCCGGTATCGCGGACCGATTAAACGTCGGGGCCATCGGAAAATCCATTCACATTCACTGGTCGATGCCCGTGGCAAAACTACTCGCCGGACCAAAATCCAGTCCCCCCGCCACCCAGTAACGCCCGAAAAAGGAGCAATAGATGAATCGCATTGTCAAATTGATCGGTCTTATTCTGTTATCCGCACTGTGCGCATCGTGTACGTCGCGCATGGCCCTGCCGGGCGACTCTATGCATGCATCAACAACACCTTCCCCGGCTCAACCCGCACGGCTGGCACGCGTGGATTTGTTCAGCCAGGGTGTCGGCGTATTTCAATATCAGGGAATGGTACACGGCACACAGACGCAAACACTATCCCTGCGATCCGGGCAGATCAATGATGTGCTGGGATCGCTGGTATTCCAGGATACCGGGGGCGGCAGTGCCGGTGAGGTAACCTTCCCCGCCGCCACGCCGCTAAGCGTCACGTTGCAGAGCTTCCGGTTGGATATCAACAACAATCCCTCAAGACGCCAATTGCTGCAACAATTGCGCGGAGTTTCGCTCACGCTGGCGTTGAAAAAGCCGGCCAATTGTAAAGTGACCGGTCGAATCATCGACTTGCTGCACTGGGGATTTTTTATGCCCCCCATGCGCCCCGGTTCCCCCGTAAGCCCGGCCAAGGCCGGCCCGGCGATCATCCGCGGGGCCGGGTGGTATATCAATATCTTTTCGCATGACAAGCTGAAACAAATTGCGCTAAACAATGTGCAGTCCATCCGCATTAACAATCGCCGGTTGCGGGAAAGTCTCAATAAGGCCCTTCAAGCGGTTGCTGATCAACCCAGTAAACACCGTCGGCCCATTACACTCTGGTTTAAGGGGCATGGCACCCGACTGGTGCGATTTGCTTACCTGCTGGAAACCCCCTTGTGGCGTATGACGTACCGCCTGATTCTGCCGCCGCAGGGAAAATCCGCCATGCCAAACAAGCCCGTGCTGCAGGGACTTGCCATTGTCGCCAATCAGACGGATATGAACTGGAACAACGTGCAACTGGATATTCGCGGTGGAGAGCCGCTGTCATTTATTAAAAATTTATATCAACCGCTCTACATGTGGAGGCCCATCGTCCCGGCCCCAGCGGGCACCCACTTGGTGCCGCAAACATATTCACAGGGTGCCATCTCCGGTGCGTACAATGCACATGCGATGACCGGCAAGGGTGCCATCGGCGGAGGAGGCGTATTCGCCGGCCAAGGTGCACCAATGCAGCCGCCCGATGCCCTGAAAACCGCCCTGGCGCAGCCAAGTTTCAGAATGCAAAATGCCCAAAAGACCTCGGTGCAACCCTTCAACCCGTTGCAGGGGGTCAACGCCATGGCATCCGCCGGGGTGGTGCATCCGGCGTTCGATTATCATGTGAGCCACATCACCGTTCCGCGCCGGCAATCAGCCGTCGTACCCGTACTTGTAACACCCATTGAGGCCCAACGGCTTGATTTATATACGATCGGGCAATCCTCCCCGCATCCCTTTTTGGCGGCCCGCATCACCAATGATACGCATAAATTCCTCCCCTCCGGAATGTTGACGTTTTATACCGGATCCATTTTTGACGGCCAAACCGTATTACATGCCCTGCCGCAGGGCCGGCACCATGTATATAGCTACGCGGTGGATCAATCCGTCACCGTGCGGTTCAAACACTTTTCCCAGCACACGTCTCTTATAGCGGCAGCCCTGAAACAGGCGGCGCTGCATTTGAAAAACCAGATCACCGTGAATAATTTGTACGACGTACATAACACCGCATCGCATCAGCGCACGATTGTGGCAAGAAGTTCCGTTAAAAAAGATTGGAAGATCCTTTTACCAGCGCACGGTGTGACATTACATAAGGGGCAATATCAATACACGCTGAAAATCGCGCCCGCCGGCCAATCGGTGTTGCACATCCGCCAGCAGCGGAATCAGACGCAGATTCTTGATCTGTCAGGCCAGGATATTGCCGGCCTGCGGTCCATATTACAAACCAGGGGCCTGCCGAAAAATATTGTCGCGGCGATCCGGAAAGCCATGGCGCTGATGAAGGTGGTCCAGCAGCAGCAAAGTGTTGTCAACGGCACAACCGCACGCATTGCGCAAGCACAGAGCGATGAATTGCGCCTGCGGCAAAATCTTCAGGCCATGAAAAAAGTTTCGCCGGTTTATAATAACATCGCCACGCAGTTGGCCGCGCTTGATACCCACTTGATGGCTCTGCAGCATCAGGAGCGCATCGAGCGGAAACGCGTGAACACAGCGCAAGCGGCGGTTACAAATTATTGGTTACACACCCAGATTCCGCAAACGCCCGCTGCGCCGACCAAGGGCCGCAGGCACTGATGCCCGAATGGATGATTACAGGAGACTGGCCCATGGCTGATGACTCAGTAGTGATTATTAACAAATCTCTGCCGCGGATTGATCTGTCGAAAATTAAAACCAATGCGACCTGCGGCCTGCCCGGAAAACCAAAAACCGAAGCGCTAACGGAAAAATATACGCGACGCATCGGAGCCTTGCAGGAACTGCTTTTTACCGATGGCCGCCGGGGCGTGCTGGTGATCCTGCAGGGAATGGACACGGCCGGGAAAGACGGCACAATCCGGCATGTCTTTGATCATGTAAATCCCGCGGGCGTACGGGTGACAAGTTTCGGAAAACCCAGCAGCACGGAACAATCGCATGATTTTTTATGGCGCATTTATCCCGCCGTTCCGGCCCGTGGACAGATCGGCGTATTTAACCGTTCGCATTATGAAGATGTGCTGATTGTGCGGGTTCACGCCGGCAAACTTCTGCCGGAATATCTGCAGCGGGAAAAACATTTATGGGCCAATCGCTATGCCTCTATTAATGCTTTTGAGCGGCATCTGACGGAGGCGGGCATCTGCGTGTTGAAATTCTTTTTGCATATTTCCCAGGAGGAGCAGACATCGCGCCTCATGAAAAGGCAAAAAAGTCCGGACAAACACTGGAAATTAAGCGAAGATGATTTTGCCGAGCGCAAATTCTGGCACGATTACCAAAACGCCTATGAGCAGATGCTGGCCAACACCGGCACAGCCACAGCGCCGTGGCACATTATCCCCATGGACCACAAATGGGTCGGCCGCGCACTAATAGCGAAAACGATCATGGAGGCCATGGAAAACATGAAACTAAAAGTCCGCCCCGCCGCAGACCCGGCCCTGATAACGCGGAAACTGTAGCGCGGCTGCGGCCGCGAGGTTACAGGTTACAGGGGACGGTGTCACCGTGACTGTGACATATTGATCCTTGGTCAGTGTTCAGTGGCCATTGTAACATTACCTCCTCTTACCTCCGCCGCCTCCTTGTGAATCAACGTGTTCCAAGTTCCACGTTCAGAATTCATCGGACCACTTTTTTCACCACGGAGGCACGAGAGGAAACGGAGGTTCCCGGGCGACTGCCGCACCGCTTAATTTCCGAAATTATTTCAACGGTTGCGACCATCTTTTTACTCATTACTCGTCGCGCGGTGCGGCGGCCATAATCGCCCGCCCAAGCCTCAGAACACCACCCATTCTACCGCCGCGCCAACCACAATCCACCAAGCCACTAAATCCGCCGCCAATTCAATTAGCTGATCACGTCCCCGTTTAACTTCTAAAAGCCTCGCCGTGCTCCGGCTTCTCCGCGCGTTGCCGCGTTCCAAGCGCGCGGGCGACAGGCCGGCTGATCCGACAAAAGCGGGGCTATCAGACCGATAAAAAAAGTAGGCGAGCGCCATAGGGAGGCTCGCCTACCGGAGGGGAGAGAAGGCAAAGTAATACCCGAGCTTGGCGCGAAGAAACTAAAATTAGAAATTGTCTCTCTCGCACTGCTGCTTTAAACTATAATCCCGATTTGCCGGAGTTGCAAATTTTTATTTTTTCGCCTTAGCGAAAGTGAAGGCTGGCCATCGGCGGCCCTATTGCCCCGACTGATTGGGCCGGATACGCTGAAGCTTATGGACGGGCCACTTTCGCGGTGGTGGTTGAATTTGCTTGCGTATGGCAATATCGTTCAGACCCGTTGCCCCAAGGAGCCTGTCCGAGTACCGGCCGGGACAGTGACGCAGGAGCTTGTGGAATTGATTATCACCATTGATGGACCAGCGGGGTCCGGAAAGTCCGCAGTCGCGGGACTACTGGCTCAGCGTCTGGATGTCCCCCACCTGGACACCGGTGCGATGTATCGGGCTGTAGCACTAAAAGCGTTGCAAGCGGGAATTACGGCGGAAAAGCCGGACCCAAAACGCCTCGCGGAACTTGCGGGCAATCTTGATTTCGCCTTTGACTGGAGCACCAGCCCCGCGAAAGTCCTCCTGGACGGAAAAGATGTTTCCAATGACATTCGGAGGCCTGAAGTTACGGCAATCGTCTTTTTAGCGGCGGATAATACGTTGGTGCGCGCCGAACTGGTCCGTCGGCAGCGGGACATCGCGTCAAAAACCCATGGATTGGTTACAGAAGGCCGCGATCAGGGAACGCTGGTTTTCCCCGATGCCGATTACAAATTTTACCTGGATGCGGATATAAAAGAGCGTGCGCGCCGACGCTTCGCGGAGCTTACGCGGAAGGGAATATCGGCTGATTTTCCGACCTTGCTGGCGGATATGCACATCCGCGACCAGCAGGATATAAATCGGGGCGTTGGAGCGTTGAAGCTGGCTGCGGGGGCTATCGTATTAGATACGACCGCCTTGAATCTCCAGCAGGTTGTTGATGCAATGGTGAAAATAATAGGAAGTCCGCGCCATGGATGATACTGCCCCGCCAACCCAACCACAGAGCGTGTCACCCCCTGCTACCGCCCCCACAGATGCCGCCGACACCGCCAGGCAATCCTCCGGGCAACCGCGGGTGCGCTATGTATACCGGGGTGAAGACAGCGGCTGGTTGCAGATATTTTTGTGGACCCTGGGCAAAGTTTTTTTGCAGTTTTTCAGCGTGTTGTGTTTTCATGTACGGGTGGCCGGACGGGAGAATGTGCCCTCCAAAGGCGGTGCGCTGCTGGTGACCAATCATCAAAGCATGTTGGACCCGTGGATGATCGGCATTGCGCTGCACCGGCAGATACATTTCATGGCACGAGAAAGTTTGTTTAGGGGCGGGTTTGGACAATATGCGCTGGAAACAACCAACGCGTTTCCCATCCGGCGGGGCCGCGCTGATTCCACAGCCGTCCGCGAAGCCATTCGACGGCTTAATTGCGGCTATCTGCTGAACTTGTTTCCGGAAGCCACCCGCACCTCCGACGGCACAATTGGCCCGATAGCCGCCGGCGTGGCGATTATTGTGCACCGGGCCAAGGTTCCGGTAGTTCCCGTGGTCATTGATGGTGCCTTCGAAGCGTGGCCCCGTGATCGCAAGTTTTTCCGCTATTCCGGAATCCGTGTTCGCTATGGCAAGCCCATTGCCTACGAGGAACTGGCGAACCTGTCGGCTGATGAAATATCAGTACGCATTCGACGGGAACTGGTGGAATTGCAAAAGAAGCTCAATTCTCGGCACGCCGCCGCTTCCGAAGCCCGATTTCAAGCCGATCTCCAAGCCGGCAAAAAAAGGCTGGTGGTGGCCGATGAATTTTCGGCATAAAAAATACTGCGACCGTTGCCGGAACCTGGAATCGGGAATCTGGAATTTTCTGGCGGCGGTGCTCTGCTCTTGTGCAAGGCAAAACTGCGCGCTGTTAATCGACTGCAGAGGAGAGTTCCAGCTTTCTGGTGTGTTCCACCGCCGGCGAAGCCGGCGGCCATGTGAGGTTTTCCTGCGTGGCGGGGGCGAAAATATTGGCCCGCGCATAGGCTTTCATGTTTTTTTAATCTGGGTCCGGTATAGTCCTGTTTTACCGCGTGGACACCACGTTTAGCTGCTTTGGCTCAGAGCGGCGGGTGTCACGCCTGGGAAGTGCATAGGGCAAAAAAGCCGCCTGGCTATCGAAAGGAATCGCGTTATGGTACCATCCGTTTCCGTACTGGCAGTTACTAATTTGGTCAAATTTTTCGGTCACTTTCATCCTCTGCTGGTACACCTTCCCATTGGCTTTCTGGTGTTGCTGGGGGCCATGGAAGTAACCGGACGATTCAAAAAATTCCAGCACATTACCGCGGCACGGGGTTTTATACTCGTGCTCCTGTCCATCGCGGCCACTTTCACCATTATCTGTGGCTGGCTGCTGGCCAGTGGCGGTGGATACGGCCATCGCGTTTTGTTCTATCACCGCTGGCTGGGAACCAGCGTGGGCGTTTTAAGCATCCTGCTGATGGGGATATGGTTCTACAAGAAAAAGGTCGGCATTGCTTATTATTCCACCCTGCTGACGGCACTGATTGTCATGACCTTTGCCGCCCATTTTGGCGGCACGCTCACCTTTGGCAGCCGGTATCTAAGCAAGTACGCACCCGGGTTTCTCAAGCCGCTTTTAAGTTCGAATATTAAGCGTCATGCAGTACGGATACAGAATAATGGGATTGCGTTTGGGAATCCCACCGGTGATGCAAGCTATGCCACACATGGCGAACAGAGCGTCCGCATAACCCCCATCGTGGATCTGCGAGCCGGCGGGAGTTTTTATTCCCGTTACATTCAAACGATCTTCACAGATAACTGCACAAGATGCCATGGGCGAAATCGGCAGAAGGCACATCTGCGACTGGACTCTTATTACTGGCTCCGACACGGCAGTCGCGGAAGACCCGTGGTCATTCCTTATAACCCCGCGCGCAGCCGTCTGTATCAGCTTATATCTCTGCCGTTGTGGCAGCGCCATCACATGCCGCCGCGTCACCACCACCAATTGACTGCGGGACAGATACAACTGATTCGCTGGTGGATTCAAACCGGTGCCAGCGGTACCGCGTCACTAAATTCACTTCATCCGCCCGCTTTCATCCGTCGGGATATTGGCGATCCTGTCCCGCGTACCGAGGATTCGCCGACATTGCCGTCCGCCCAGCCCATCGCGTTCTTGCACAGCACCGGCGGTGCTGAAGATTCTACGCAATATTAATATCGCACGGCGAGACAGCGATACTGGTCCCGGAAACTCGCACGGCTCAACGCGTGCCCGGAGTTATTGCCGCGCCCTGGCCCGCGCCTCCGGCTTCTCCGGGATGACAAAACGGATGGGGTCCGTTATCTTTTAGGTTCTTGAGTATTGGATTTTTCATAAGAGGAGTTTGAAAATGTCAGACAACAATGTTCCGCCGATTCAACCGCAAACGCCGCCCCCCACCGCGGGTGATCCCGCCGGGCAGCAGATGCAATTGCAAATCCGTGAAGAGAAGATGAACACGGTATTCAGCAATATCTTCCGGTTAAGTGCCACGCAGGAAGATTTATTTCTGGATTTTGCCATTAACATGCAGCACCATGACAAGCCCAATACGGTGGTCATGGATGTCAATACCCGCGTGGCAATGAGCTTTTTTGCCGCCAAGCGTCTGGCGCTGGCGCTAAGCCAGGCGGTGCAGCGCTATGAACAGGTTTATGGTCCTATTCAACTTGATCCGCGGCAACGCGGCGCACGGTAATTAACCGGCGGGAAAGTAGCGGCCTGATGGATACGCTAACGGCGCAAAATGCCGGGCGATTGATGCTTGAAACGGATGCGGCTTTCGGTGTGCGCGAAGTGCCGTTGGTGCTTCCCAAGCCTGTGGTCCCGGTGCCGGGCAAAAACGTCGCTCGCAAAGAGCAAAATGCGGCACCGGGGGGTCAAGGAACTTACCGCCCGGCGACGTTCGTTCCACGCGATCCTAAAATAAATGCAGCGCCGCCGCTTGAGGCGGTCAGGCCCGCGGCAGCAAAGCCGTCTCGCCCGACGGCCAATCGCCAAGGAGTTGATATTCCCCGTTCTGTAAAACTTCCCCCCATTCCGGAGGGGCGACTCGATGCGCTTGAGCCGATCAGTGATGCGGACAAACCGCGGTTGTTAGCGGAATTGCAGCAGGAGACGGTGACTGCCCTGGCCCCCTATATTTCCGACATTGCCACCCGCGTCGTTTTTGGAAGCGGCGATCCGGCGGCGAAGCTGATGTTTGTCGGCGAGGGACCGGGCATTGAGGAAGATAAGACGGGTGTGCCCTTTGTGGGCCGTTCCGGGCAGCTTTTAGATAAGATGATTATTGCCATGGGATTAAGCCGGCAAACGGTGTACATCGGCAATGTGGTCAAACTTCGCGCAGCTGACCCTGATCCGGAATCCGGACGATTGCGTGATCGCCCGCCGACACCGGCGGAAGTGGCTTTAAACATTCCGTGGCTGCATAAACAAATTGAAATTATTCGCCCGCAGGTAATCGTCACGCTGGGCGCACCGGCGCTGAAATATCTTACTGGAACGGCGGAGGGAATCAGCCTCCTGCGCGGCACGTGGATGACGTACCGCGGAGTGCCCTTAATGCCGACCTATCATCCGTCGTTTCTTCTGCGTGCGTATACGCCTGAAAACCGCGCCAAAGTATGGGGAGATTTGCAGCAGGTCATGGCGAAACTGGGCTTAAAGTCTCCAACGCAAAAATAGACCGCAGTTCTGCGATGCTTGAACCCATTACTTTGCCGGTTTTTTGACCGCATCACCAGTTGACTCCCATCCGCCGCCCAGGGCTTTGTACAGCGCCACCAAATCCGTGCATACGGCGGATTGACTTTGCACCAGAGCATCCTGGGAGGTATAGAGAGCCTGTTGAGCACTAAGCACGTTCAGAAAATCCGTCAAGCCGTTTTCATATAACTGCGTGGAATAATTTACCGCTTTCTGATTCTGTGCCACGGCTTCAACGAGCAATTTTTCATGCTGTTGCTCTCGGGTGTAGGCCGCCAAGGCGCTATTGACATCATCCAGCGCCTGCAAAACGGTTTGGCGATAATTGAGAAAGGCCTGAATCCGCACGGCCTTCTGCTGATTGATGTTGGACTGCACCTGCCCCCAATTCAAAATGGACCAGGAGACGTTCGGGCCGATGCCATAGGTCAAACTGCTGGCATCAAACCATTTGGCGGCGTCGGAGGCGGCAAAGCCAAGGTTTCCGTTAATGGTGAACTGCGGAAATAAATTGCCTTCCGCAACACCCACATTGGCGGTGGCGGCGGCATATTGTTCTTCGGCTTGGCGCACATCGGGGCGGCGCAGCAAAAGTTCACTGGGCAACCCGATGGGGACCACTGGCGGTACCGATGGAATGGGACGGGGAACGGCCAACTGTTTTTCCAAAGCCTGCGGCGGTTGGCCAATTAGGATGCTAAGAGCGTAGAACAGTTGCTTTTCCTGGATGCGCAATTCGGGCAATTGGCTTTCTGTGGTGGCCAACTGGGCGCTGGCGTTGGCCAAAGCCAGCGAGGTACTCAAGCCCCCGCCAATCTGTTGCTGTAAAATTGCCACCGTATGTCGCTGGGTTTTAAGATTAGCAACGGTCACGGCGATTTGCCGCTGCACCCCCCGCAGGGTCATGTAATCGTCAGCAAGTTCGCTTAATAAGGTCAGCCACACGCCCCGCTGATTTTCAATAGCGGCACGATAATTAGCATTGGCGGCCTGTATGCCCCGGCGAACTTGGCCGAAGAAATCCAATTCCCATGTGGCATCAAAACCGGCTTGATATAAATCAGATTCGGAGGGACCGAAATTGGCACCATTGCCGATATTTTTACTGCCTCGGCTGTGCTGATAAGATCCGACTCCCGTAACAAATGGCCCAAGGTTAGCGGAAGCGGCGTCGCGAATTTCGCGTGATTCGATGATCTGTTGTGTCGCTTCCTGCAGGGTTAGATTGCCGCGGGCCGCGCGGTTGATGAGAAGGGTCAATTCCGGATCATGAAAGTTTTTCCACCACTGTGCGAGGTGGGCCGGGCCGTTGGTGACTTTGCTTATTGACGCGGGCATTGTTGCCGAAGCGGTCGTGGGGGGATGCAGTTTCGCGGATTTAGCCCAATGGGCCGGCATGGCGGTTTTGGGCGCACGGATAGACGGTCCTACCATGCAGCCCGTAAGACCAGCGCAAACCGCGGCCAAGGTGAGGAAAGTCAGAGGCTTATTCAATCGCATGATGATTCTCCAGTCGCATTTTTTTACTCGTACCGCAGAGCTTCAATGGGGTCCAGGCGGGACGCCTTCCAAGCCGGGTAATAACCAAAGACCAGTCCTACCACCACAGACACGGCAACCGACGCTACCATGGCCGGAGCGGACATTTGAATCGGCCAATGCAGCAGGGATTTGACCGCCATGGAAAGCCCCTGGCCAAACAAAATTCCCAGTGCCCCACCGAAAAGACACAGCACAATGGCCTCGAGAATAAACTGGCTTAATATATCGCCGGGGCGTGCTCCAATGGCCATGCGCAAACCGATTTCTCTGGTGCGTTCGGTAACCGATACAAGCATGATATTCATAATCCCCACACCGCCGACCATCAGCGATATGAGCGCCACACCGGTAAGCAGATTCGTCATTAGTTGCGTCGTGTGGCCCAGCGCCTGGGAAATCTCCGTCATGTTGCGGATATTAAAATCGCTGGGCGTACCGGGTTGCAGGTGATGGCGTTGGCGCAACAAAGCGGTAATTTCAGTAATGGCCTGAGGAATCTGGGAACTTGACGGGACGGAAACCAGAATGGAATTTACATTGGGGAAACTCACGGGCTGCGGCAAGTCCTGCTGTTCGGTCGCTGACTCCACCGGATACAGGCTTTGTGATGTTTCCGGATACAACTGATTGGTGGAAAATGTGGCAGAAGCGGCGGAAGCACTTTGATTCTGATTCTGCAACGCCGAACCTGATACGCGGTATTTCATGGTGGTCCACGGCATGATGATAATGTCATCCTGATCCATGCCCATCATGTTGGCACCTTTTTTTGTTAACACCCCGATGACCCGCAAGGGCACGTTATTGACAAGGATGGTTTTTCCCAGCGGTTTGCCGCTGGGAAATAACTCTTTAACATCCGTCTGCCCCAGGATGCAAACTTCATTCGCGCCATCGACATCATCGTTGCCGAAAGCTCGGCCTTCCGCCAGCGGCCAATCCCGGATTTTCAGATAGGCGGGAGTGGTGCCAATCAGAAATTGGGGCACCCAGTTCATTCCGCCACGTACGACCTGCATGCGAGCATTTACGGATGGGGCGGCGGCGGAGATAGAAGGACAGTCCCGCGCGATGGCCGCGGCATCGGCGGAAGTGAGCGTTACTGAACTTCCGCCCCCGAAACTCACGCCCGCACTGACGGCCTGCCCGGGAAATATCAGCAGCTCATTGGCACCCATATTCGCGATTGTTTGCTTGATGGCGGCGGATGAGCCTTCACCGATTTGCACCATGGCAATCACCGCGGCAATGCCGATAATAATACCCAATGTGGTCAGGGCGGACCGCAACGGATTGCGGCGTAAAGCCCGTAAGGCGGTCTTGAGTGTTGTTGCCATTTTCAACATGGTATCACCTCTTTGCATCGCTTGCGGACCCGGCTGCGACAGCCGCGCTTGGACTCTGGAAGCCGCCATCAGCAATCAGCCCGTCGCTGATCCGGATGACTCTCCGGGAATGCCCCGCGACGTTGGCGTCATGCGTGACCAGCAGGATTGTAATGTCTTTTTCCGCATTGAGCTTCTGGAACATCCGTAGCACCTCCTCGCTGGTGTGCGAATCAAGATTTCCGGTGGGTTCATCGGCCAGAAGTAAACGCGGATTATTCACCAGCGACCGGGCAATGGCCACACGCTGCTGCTGGCCGCCGGAAAGCTGCGATGGCTCATGGTCCATGCGATCACCCAGGCCGACCTGATCCAGCAATTCCATGGCCCGCTGACGATGTTGCCTGGCGGACAGGCCATCTTCAGCATATGTTGTCGGCAGGAGTACATTTTCCAGAGCGGACGTGCGGGCCAGTAAATTGAAGTTCTGAAAGACAAACCCAATTTTGCGATTACGCACCGCAGCCCGCTGATTGACCGACATGCTGGAAATTTCCTGGCCATCAAATAAATATTGGCCGGAGGTGGGCCGGTCCAGACACCCTAGAATATTCATCAGCGTGGTTTTGCCCGATCCGGAAGCGCCCATGAGCGCTACCATTTCACCGGGCATAATGCTTAACGACACGCCTTTTAGCACCTGAACATCCGAACTGCCCAGGTGATAGGTTTTGATGATGTTGCCGACTTTTATCAGTTCCATGGCGTTACATTCTCCGGTTGAAGGCCGCTGGTGCGGCACCCATATTATTGTCAGCCGCCTTTTTTATGCTTAAAGGGCTGTGGAATAAATGGATTGGTCGCCCCGCTGGAGTTGCTGCTGTGATTAGTGCGTTCACCGGTGACCACCAGCATCCCGGGTTTAATTTCCGGGGAAGTAATTTGCGTGTCGTAATTGTTGGCCAGTCCGACGGTCACCGAAATCGGTCGCACAAATCGTCCCGATTCCACCCACACGGTTCCCTGATCCGGCAGCGCGGCACCTGTGGCGTGATGGGCCGAGGGAAGAATTTCCGATTGCAGCGGCACCCATCGCAGTGCGGCGTTGGGAACCATCATGACGTTACTTTTTTTGGCCACGAGGAAATCGGTCTGCGCGGTGAGGTATGGCAGGAGTTTTCCGCCCGGGTTATCCGTATCGACCACCACGGTGTAAGTGACCACATTTTGCACCATTGTGGCGTTCAGACGGACCTGATGTACCACGCCGTGAAATACCATGCCGGGAAATGCGTCGACGGTAAACGTGGCTGGATCGCCGACTTTAATGCGACCGATATCCGCTTCATTTACGGACGCCCAAACCTGAATTTTTTCCAGACTTTTGGCCAGCAGAAACAGACTGGGCGTACTGAAGCTTGACGCGACCGTTTGACCGATGTCCACCCGGCGATCAATCACCACGCCTTTGACCGGTGACGTGATGGTGCAATAGCCCAGGGTTATTTGCGCGTTATTCAAGGAGGCTTGTGCGGCATCTACCGCTTTTTGCGCCTGCACCAGTGAGGCCTGCCCCAAGGTGACATTGGCCTTGGCCTGATCATACGTGGATTTATACGCATCATATTGCGTGATAGCCAAAGCGGTTCCGGAGGCACCGAGTTTTTCCGCCCGCAGCCAATCCGCGCGGGCGTCGATATACGCGGCCTGGTATTGCTCAAGTCTGGCTTTGGCCACCTCCACATTCGCCACCGCCTCTTCAACGGCCGCCTTGGCCAGCGCCACCTGCGCCAGATAATTGGAAGGATCAATCAGCGCCAGAACCGTCCCTTTATTCACCGGCGAATCGTAATCAACGGTGTGGCCCAGGGCATCTTTGCCGAACGCAATAATGGTTCCGTTGACCTGCGCACCGACGTCCACAACATCGCGTGGCTCCAGGGTGCCGGTGGCGCTAACGGTAGCTGCCAATGATCCCCGCTTGACCGGGGCGGTCTGATAGATAACCTGCTTAGCCGAGGCGGTTCCGAAGTGCTCCCAGGCCCAATAACCAAGCACTGCCACAATCAGGAGAATTACAAGGGTGGTCAAAGCGTTTTTCATTTTTTAGACTCCGGAATCCGGTATCTGAATTCACACGATCATAACTGTTCGGTTGCCCTAAGCCATGGGCCGGGCACCCGGTCGAAATAAGGGCCGCAGGGTTTCCGCGGCGCACAGTAGAAATCCGCGCTCCATGGGGGTCAACGGTTGGAATATTTGAATAAAGTGATCTTCGGCGGCGCGCTGGACGCTTTGCAGCACGGCAATGCCCGCAGGTGTTAAAGATAAAAGTGATCGGCGGCGATCGCGACGATCTTCCTTCCGCTGCAGCAAGCCGGCCCGGGCCAATTCGTCGGCAACCTTGGAGGCCGAAGGCAGCGTCAGGCCCATGACTTCGGCAGCGTTGGAAATAGAGAGTTCGGGAGACATGGCCACGGCCATCATCATGCGGAATTGTCCCACGCGCAAATCACCGCCTTCGGCCGTGCGTAAATGCCGCCGCAGCGATCCCATCATGTGCGGAATCAGGGACACAAAGGCTTTGGCCAGCGTAGCGGTCGGCACTGTTGATTCGGCGGCATTCAAGGTCGCCGGCGACGGTCTGTTTAGTTTCTTTTTCAAAGCACTTCGCATAGTCGTCCCGGTGATTATTGCATCATTCAGCCGCCCGGAAGCGGCCCAAGAACATTATATCCCATAATTTGCAACTGTATAGTATCTCCACGCCGCGTACAGTCGCAAATTGTTTTCAAAAGATATCACGCATGAAAAATTTAATAGTTGCATAATCGAATTAATTTTTTTTGCCTGCCGTGCTATAATCAAGCGCTATGAAAGAAGAAGAAAGGCCGGAATCGACGGCCAACCCAAAAAATACAGCCTTTTCCGCAATTTCCCGGCCGCATCGCGGAAACCACCGCGGCAGCGTGGCACTGCTGATCCTGTTCCGTATTGCCCGCAGCATTGCCGGTGGAATGATGATCGTGGCATTACCCTATCTGGTGCTTAACACCCTGCACGAAAGCTCCCTGGCGCTGGGGGCGATTTACGTTGTGGGCGTAATGTCCACCGCGATACTGGCCGTGGGTGCCGGTCATATATCCGATAGATGGAATCACAAAGGAGCATTGCTGGTCACAGGGGCCATGGTTCCCGTTAGCGCGCTGATGGTATATGTCAATCAGAGTTTTCCGATGTTAATGGCGGCCTCAGTGATCGGCGGATTTGCCGCCACAGGTTCGCTGGTGGGCGGCGGAGTTGGCGGTGCGGCCCAACCGGTGCAGAGTTCCGTGATCGCCCGGCTTTCCACCAGTGAGAATCGGACCACGTATTACTCGGTGCTGGCCTTTCTTAGCGGAATCGCCGGCGCGGGCGGTGCGATGCTGGTCCATTATTTTTCAACGCGTCATACATTCCTGGCGGCGGCGATTATTTCAGCCGCCGGCACAGTGTTACTTTTCTTTATTACCGTTCCGGAATATGTGACCTCGGCACGCGTGCAGCGCAAGCAATCGAACCGGGCTATTCGGCATTTCAGTATTACCGGTGCGCTCAATGGCTTGAGTCAGGGATTAATTACGCCGTTTCTAATTCCTTTTTTTGTTCTGGTTTACCACCTGTCAAAATCGCGCATGGCCGTTTACACCGCCATCGGCAGCATTCTGGCATCGGTTGCGCTGCTGACGGCACCGGCGTTGGAAAGGCGGCTGGGGTTTGTTCGCAGCATCACATTTACGCGGGCCTTGGGCACGGCCATGCTGCTGGTTATGGCGATGTGGCATAACCTGTGGCTGGGCGTAGCTATTTATCTCATAACGCCGGCCTTGCGAATTGCCGCCCTGCCGGCACAACAATCCGCGATAATTAATCGTGTGGAAGGCCAGAGCATGGGCCGCGCCCTGGCGATGAATCAGGTGACGCGTCTTTCGGCTTCATCCGCGGCGATGATCTGCACGGGCGTGTTATTTGACGTTTCAGAAATAGAAATGCCCTTCTTTTTATATGCGGGAGTCATGGCGGTTAATATTTACCTGTACTACCGCTTCTTCGGGCATGACGGACAAAATGGGGCATCCGAGCCGGCGGTCGCAAGTGGCCCAACGGCCCGGGAACCCTCGCCGCCGATATGACGACCGCCGCACTATCGCAAAGGTGGATCCCAGGGATCAATGCAGCGGCGTTGAGTGCCCGATGCGGGATATGATTTAATCGTAGGCCGCTCTTTTATCCGTGGCGGTTGGCTTATATCTGAACGGCGTCCAGGGGGCTTATAGAGACAACGTGCTGGCGCTGCACGGCGACAATATCACGGTTGGAATGCACGCCAAGCTCCCGCGTTCGGGCGATATAAAACTCCTTCGTGGAGGAGCTATCGGTTGAATCATGGACATCCGCCGCCGTAAGAATCAGGACATGTCCATGAATTTCGCTTAAAGTGCCGATATAAATAAAAGGACCCATGGTGTCGAGAATAACGACACGGGCCAGCCAGGCGGCCAAAGGGTCGGCTTGGGGTGAGGCTTCAACCGGATGCAGAGGTGCTGAATTCATTGACACTTTCCTTGTGAGTCGGGCACGTCAAGATTATAGTGCTTTGCGGCAAAAAGGAAGTCCCGGCGACGGGACGTCGGGAAACAGGTGACCCGATTGGAAACATCAAGGGCTCCGGGCATGCAAACCCGGGCAAGGAGAAAGGAATCCCGGCCATGAAATACTCCATCCGATTTCCTATTTATACAGCGGCAGCAGGTATTGTCAGTATGGTTACACTCATGTGTGCACCATTGGTCAACGCGCAGGAAACTCCCGCGATGGCCAAGCAAATTCAGCAACGCGAAGCGGCTATTAAACCAGGTGATGCCGCCGGCCATCAGCGCATGGCGCAATATTTATTTAACAACCACCTGTACGATCAGGCCCTGCAACAGGTTAACGAAGCACTAAAAATTAAGCCCAACTTTCAAAATGCGCAATTACTGAAGAACCTCATTGAATCGCAATTAAAACGGCAATCCGGCGCAGCAAATGCCAATACCGCGGTACAGCCACGCAATTCCACGGAATTCTCCGCACCGGCAAGCACTGCCGGCGGCCAGAGACTCCTGACGATGAAGGATGTTTACAAGATTCGATTTTGGCAGCTACAGCGCCGTGAAACCGCCCCGATTGAGGGAGTCATCCTGCACCGGCGCAAGACGCTCCTGTCTTTTTGGCGCAATGATATTTTGCGTAACCCCGTGTTTCAAAACCGCACGCTCACACGACAGGATTATCAGCACTTTATCAGCCCGAATAATTTCAACCGACAGATTTATCTTATCCGTCGGCTGGGTTCAAAAAAATACTGGGACAAGGTTGAAATTAAGAGCGATCCGCAGGTGCTGAAAATATTCCGCACGGATATTCAGCCCATTGTGTTGCAAAGCTGCGGAACCGTGGGCTGCCATCGCGGACAAAACGCGCCGGGTTTCCGGATCTATGGCGATCAGGGAAGCAATAATACCCTGAAAACCTATACCAATTTTCTCACGCTTACCCGGTTCAGTTACAAACACATGCCCCTGATCAGCCTGAATAATCCGCGCATGTCCCTGCTGCTGCAATATCTGCAACCGCAAGAACTCCAAGCGTATAAGCATCCGGGAAAAAGAGGACCCATGCCGCTGAAATTTGGCGAAAGCAAAATCATCGACTGGATTGAATCTTTGCGTTTCCCCCCCCACAGCTACGGCATAACGCGGCATACCGCAAAAACACCGGCGGCGACCACCACGGGAGCGTCGAAGTAGACTTTATTCATCAACGTTAATCCCGGGGAATCGCATTTTCTTTGACTTTATGAAATGAGCTTACTCCGGGCTTGAAAACTACTTTATCTTCCACGACGACAAGTTCTTCGTTAAGGAAATATTTGACCGCTTTCCCCAGGGTCTGGGCTTCAAGTTCCAAACCCCGCTGGCGCACATCTTCGGCCTGATCCACTCCGACATTAATATGGAAAACATCCTGCAGGATAATGGGGCCTTTGTCGAGCTCCTCGGTGACAAAATGCGCGGTACACCCGGTGACGCGCATGCCGCTTTCAAAGGCCTGTCGATAGGGATTTGCGCCGGGGAAATAGGGCAGCAACGAGGGGTGAATATTGATGATTTTAGACCGGAAAGCGGCGATGATTTCCGGAGAAAGTATCTGCATGTAGCGGGCCAGAATAATAAGATCCGGTTCCAGCGACCGCAGCTTTTCCAGCAGCCATTGCCGATGCCGCGTTTTGGCTGATTCATCGGGACCTGAGAGCGTAAAGGCGAACGGCAATTCAGCGGTACGGGCCATGTCTTCCAGCACCGGATGATTGGCCAGTACTGAAACGATTTGGCCGTTGAGTTCATTTTGACGATTCAATTCCAGCAGCCTTTGCAGGCAGTGTGGTTCTTTGCTTACCAGCACCACGACGCGCTTGGCCTTGCGGGTTTGGCGGAGTGTAATTCGGGCTTCCATGCCGATTTGCCGCCCTAAGTCCAATAATCCGGTGATCAGTTGATCGAGGGAAATGGTCATATCGTGCAGATCGACAAGCATGTCCATAACAAATATGCCGCGGACCACCCGCTGTTCCATATCCTCAATGTTTATCCCGTTGGCGGCCACATAGGTGGCGAATTTTGCAACCACGCCTTTTTGATCCCTGCCCTGTACCGATATGACCGCCAGCACCTTCGGATTTTCCGACATATTTCATTCCTTCTATTTCAATGCCCCTGCATCATAGCATGGGCTAACGCGGCCGCGCCGATGATTCCGGCGTCATTGCCAAGTTCCGCAGCACGGATTTCTACCGCAGGCGGGTCCATTTTCCAATAATTTGCGTCAAAATGCCGCCGGATGGGCTGTAGAAGAAACTCGCCCGCCGCAGCCATGCCGCCGCCAAATATGATCATCTGCGGATCCAGCCAATGCACCGCACTGATACAGGCGACTGCCAGATAACGGCAAGTCTGATTCCAGACTTCCAAGGCCAGTTCATCGCCCCGTCGGGCATGATCTTCCACATCGCGTGCTGTAAGTTCCCCGAGTTGATTCAGCGCATCACGCAGGCTGGAGGTTACCTCCGGGTCATGCAGGGCCTGGACGGCCCGCTGACCCACACGGCTGGCCGCCGTGTACATTTCCAGGCACCCCTTTTGCCCACAGCCGCACAAAGCTCCGTCCGGCACGACGATCGCATGACCCAACTCCCCGGCCATATCGGTGTGGCCGCGAATCAGATGTCCATCGACGATAATGCCTCCGCCCACGCCGGTGCCCAGTGTAATCATCATCATATTGCGCACATTCAAGCTTTTCCCCGCCCCGGCAAAAAATTCCCCATAGGCGGCGGCGCGGGCGTCATTTTCCAGAATCGCCGGTTTACCCAACGCCGCCGAAATACGATCTCTTAATGGAACATTTTCCCACCCCAGCAAATTAGCGCTGCGAATGACCACACCTTTTTCAGTGGACAGCGGTCCGGGGGAATCTATACCCACCGCGGTGATGGCGTCCAGTGGCAGGCCCGCTGCTCGAACCGCTTCCCCACCGGCGGCGACCATATTAGCGATCACCGCGTCCGGACCGCGGCCCGTGGGCACGCTGACTTTGGAGATTACCTTACCCGCGCAATCCAATACGCCGGCTTTAATGTTGGTTCCGCCCAAATCCAGACCAATATACAAGCCGTCACCCACCGCATCTCCTGTTTTTAAAAAATCGAACGTTAGAAGCGAGAATCCATTGTTCTCCCTTCCGATGACAACAGCCTGCCACGCCTGCCCAAGCATGTCAATGCTTACGCCTAACTAATGGCCAGTGATCCCGCAAGACCCGGTCCGCAAAGAGCTTGGCGAAGCGATTAACCGGCTCCTTACAAATGGCCTTTACGCTGCGGCGCGACCGTATGAATCGCGATGGTTTCCGGGGCCAGGCCTTTGGCGCTTGCGGTAACGTGAATGACACCCGGCGTGCGATCGGCCTGCACCAACACCATGCAATAGCCATAAAACGCCTTGTGGGAATGGGCCTCATTAAGCTCATGGCACGCCGGATCGCCATTTCCAGAGCCGACAATCCTGCCCGGCCCGGTAATGGCAAAGTGCACCAGATTCATGGCATTGGTCACCACGTGGCCATTGGCATCCATCACGGATACCGCAATAGGAGCGATATCTTCACCGTTGGCCCGTATTTTGGGCCATTGATTTACCAGCCGCAAGCCTACCGCCGGGCCGGTGGTGCGTTGGGTCCAGGTGGCCACAAGTTTTCCATGGTTATACCCGCGAGCTACAAGCTTGCCGGGCTGGTAGGGAACCTGCCAGTCCAGATACCAATATCTGGGCATTTTCTTTTGACCGATTTTTTTGCCATTAAGAAATAGTGCCACGGTATCGCAATTTGCGTAGCAGCGCACCAGCACATCCTTCCCGATCATGGATTTTGGTAAATCCCATTGCGGGCAGATGTAAACCAGCGGTTTTTTACCCCACCAGGCTTTGTAGTAATACGCATCGGGCTTGGGAAAGCCGCAGATGTCCAAGACGCCAAAATGAGAATTTACATCCGGCCAGCCGTCCGGCGTGGTTTCGCCACGGTAATCAAAGCCGGTCCAATTAAAACCGCCCTCGACAAATTTTTGTGTGGCAATAGGCTTCCAGGTATCCCAGGCGTATTGCGACCAGTTGGTATGCATGGTGTACTGGCTTACCAGCCCCTTTCTTTTGCTGCTTGTCAGTACGCCCCGATCACTGCACGTGCTGCCGATTTCACTGCCGAAAATAGGAAGATTCGGCAGAAGTTTGTGCATCCAGACATAATCCTGCGGATGATAGTTAATACCCTGCAAATTTTCCACATGGGTAAAGCCATGCGGATAGCCGCCGTTCATGGCGCAGGTAATCGGCCGGGTGCGATCATACTTATGCACTTCATGCATCAAAGCGCGGAAAACTTTGGCACCATATTTGGTAGCCTGAATCTTCCATTCCTCATTGCACATGGACCACATAATCACACTGGGATGATTGCGATCGCGGAGAATCAGGAACTTAATGGCTGACATATTATTATATGGCTCGCCCACGGCGGATTTGGGATTCTGCGTATCGGTCGGATGGCGATTTTCATCCATGACCAGCATACCAAGGTGATCGCAAGCGCGATAAAACGCCGGTGAAACGGGATTATGCGACGTGCGGTACGCATTGGCGTGGAGTTCCTTTTTCAACATCATCACGCGCCACCACCAGAGGTTGTTCGGTGCCCCGATCCCCACGGCGGGAAAATCAGCATGGTTGCATTCACCTTTTATTTCCACGCGTTTGCCGTTAAGGAAAAAGCCGTTGGCGGGGTCAAAGCGAAGCGTGCGAATACCGAAGGTGGTGTATTTGGCATCCGCCGTTTGGCCGTCGGATTCGATGATCGTATGCAGTTTGTATAAATTGGTGTGGTGCAAGCTCCAGAGAGCCGCATGCGCCAACGCGGCGTGCTGATTAAACGTGGCATGCTGCCCGGCGGAAAGAATTTCCGCCTGATGTATGGAGGCAACCGCATGGCCGGTGGGATCATATATGGTTGAAATAATTGAAAACACGGCGGCATGCGAACGATTATTGGCAACCGTGGTTTGAATAGTCAAATTCGCGTTGGCATGATCTCCCATCACCGAGCCGTAATGAATCGGGCCCGGCACCTTGCTGATCACATACGTGCCGTACCGCGTGATATGCAGACGACGCTTGGCAATCAACCAGACATTGCGGTTAATGCCGCCACCTTCATACCACCACCCCTCAAAAAAAGTGGGATTGACATAAACCGCCAGCGCATTGGCTTTGTTGAAATGAACAAACTTGGTGATGTTCAGGCGAAAGCCGGTATATCCGCCCGGGTGTTGGCCCACCAGGTGGCCATTGATATATACATGCGCATCGCGGTACACGCCCTCAAAATAGAGCCATAGCATTTTGCCCTTATCCGAAATCGGCAGCGTAAAGGTGCGTTGATACCAGGCGGGATAAACCGCCAGGGATCCGTGGCCCCTGTTGGCGTGGCGGGAAAATTTTCCCCGCACAATATAATCATTGGGAAGCTGAACTTTGCGCCACGAAGCATTGACCAGGGGAACCGGAGATGGTTTGTTCGCCCGATGCCAGCGCCAATGAAAGTCCAAGTTCATACGCGACCGCGGGGAAGCCGCCACGCTGTGTGGCACAAGGAGCAAACCAGCCAAGAGCGATAGTGCGGCTATAACGCTGCTGCCCCATCGTGACTTCACCCGTGCGGCACCCGAAGAATCCGTTATTTTACCGGGAACGGAAGGCATATCGTGAACTTTACTGGCCTTTAACATCGAATATTTTCCTTATCTTTTACCTCTTGGACATCCGGCCATGCGCGGCTGGCGCATACTTACGGCTCAACGCCCGTTGGTACGCTACAGCCGCCGACGATCAAACTCAGTGGGATTCGGGAAACAATTTCTGTGGCGCGTCAATTCTAACCCATACCCCTGCTGATACTTGCCCCTTATGCCCGGCACGGCCGGACAAAGCCGTCATCCATTGGGACCAATAGTATCGCATGGTTTTTTAAGAATGCCAGCGCACAGAGCAACATTGAGCCACTCGGGTAGGTTAACCCTTTCCGGCGGCCCCATATATTTCCGCCACGATCCGGGCCGCTGACAGCGGTGCATTGGGCCGCGATATCCGCCCATGATGTCCGTTGCGCCGCTTTTCAGGATTTCAGGCCTCCCGGGACCAGCCTTTCGGAAATCCGGCGGTAGTGGTAACCGCAGATAACCAGTTGAATCGCCAACGGCAAATTTCGCGGCCGATGCAAGCTCGTCCAGAGCAGCATTCTCCAGTAGTCAAAGCGTTCTTTGCTGGTAAACCCCAGTCGCCAGGTGGCCAGTGCGCCAGCCAGGACGCGCCGGAACGTCAAACGTGTCTGCACCGGCGGTGCGTGATACTCGCTAAGGAAAGTACGAAGTCTGCGGTAGTACTGCTTCGAAGAATAGATGGATCGCAGGATGGTCTGATATCCCTGCTGTAATGCCTGCGCATCACTGGCCGGCACGATGTTAGAAGTTCCGTCCACATTATCGCCCGTGGCGGTGCCGACGAGGCGGTTGGCTAAATTCATCCGCGCATATAGCCGGGTGCCGGGAATGGCCTGAAGCCGCCCCACCATGGCGGTCATGATTCCGCTGTTCTGTATGAAATCAATTTGCCGCTGAAAAATGCTCGGTTGATCACTGTCAAAGCCGACGATGAATCCCCCTTGCACCTGAAGTCCGGCGCGGTGCAGCCGTTTGACATCCGCCACCAAATCACGGTTACGGTTCTGACTTTTTGAACATTCCGCCAAGCTGGAGTTATCCGGTGTTTCAATGCCAATGAAGACGGTGTCAAATCCCGCCCCGGCCATCGCGGTCATCAGTTGTGGATCGTCCGCGAGGTTAATTGAAACCTGAGTATTGAACGTGAAAGGACCGTGTTCCTTTTGCCACTGGACAAGCACCGGCAGCAGGTCGTGCTTGAGTTCGCGCTTATTGCCGATCAGGTTGTCATCAACAAAGAAAATGCCGTCGCGCCATCCGCAACGGTATAGTGCCTCGAGCTCAGCGCGTATTTGGGCGGAGGTCTTGGTGCGCGGACGGCGGCCAAACATGGCTGTCACATTGCAGAAATCACAGTCGAAGGGGCAACCGCGCGAAAATTGAATTCCGGTGCAGGCGTAATAGCGCAAGTCCGCCAGTTCCCACAGCGGAACCGGTGTAGTATGAAGATCAGCGAAGCCCTGGGCGCGATACAATCGCCGAGCAGTGCCCTGTTGCAAATCTGCCAGAAACGGTGGCAATGACAATTCCGCTTCATCGAGCACGAAGTGATCCACCTGATCGAAGAGTTCATGTTCGTAGCTGAACAACGGCCCGCCCGCAACCACCGTGCGACCGGCCGCTTTACAACGGGCTATCAGAGCCTTGGCTGATTCGCGCTGCACGACCATGCCGCTGATCATCACAAGTTCGGCCCAGGCGAGGTCGGCGCTTGCCAACGAATGAACATTCAGGTCCACCATCCGTTTATTCCACTGCGGGGGCAGCATTGCGGCCACAGTCAGGAGGCCCAACGGTGGGATGACCGCACGCTTTCGCACAAAGCGCAACGCATGTTTGAGACTCCAGAATGTCTCAGGAAATTCCGGGTAAAGCAATAATACATTCATGGCCGCCACTCCGATGCACCCAGCCAAAAGTGATCTTGGCAGAGCAAGGCATTGTATGAATTCCCGCAAACTCATTTCCGCGGGGTGTAGTAGAGGCCCGACGGACCAATGGGCAGCAGGAATTATTTCAATAATAATAGCGCAGGTTCCCGTCGGATTCAATAGAAGCCTGCCCGGCCAAGCATTCCGGTTTCCGCGAGGCTTGGAAGGGGCAGCATTTTTCTTTTTTGGGGAGGCTTATTACCCCACATCAGCCAAAGTCAGCGCCTCTTTGAAACGGGCAGATAATTCCCGACGCAACTCGCCATTTTCCGGGGCGATGACGTGCGGGTCCGCTTTAATAATGGCGCGGGCCACTTCGCGCGCTGCGGGAAGTAAAAAAGGGTCCAGCAGCAGATCCGGGAAACGCATATCAGGACGACCGCTTTGGCGTTCTCCAACAATTTCGCCCATGCCCCGAATTTTCAAATCTTCCTGGGCAATATCAAATCCGCTGGAATATTTTATCATGGCCGCCAGACGCGGCGGCGGTTCCGGTGGATCATTTTCAAACAGCAGGATACAGGCGGATTTATGACTGCCGCGCCCCACCCGCCCGCGCAGCTGATGCAATTGGGCCAGACCGAATCGCTCGGCGTGTTCAATAATCATGACGGTCGCATTGGGGACATCCACGCCGACTTCAATAATACTGGTGGAAACCAGAACATCCAGCTTGCCGGCGCGGAATTGTTCCATGACCTCGCGCCGCAGTGGGGCGTCGATGCGCCCGTGCAGGAGTCCCACGCGATAATTGGCCAATTCTCCCTCCTTAAGTTCATTATAAGTTCGTGTAGCCCCACGTAGCTCGGCCGCGTTTTCATCAATGGCCGGAAGCACCACATAGCCCTGCCGTCCGGCCTGCACCTGCTTAAGCAGATAGGCATACACTTCCGCCCGTCGGCCGGCAGGCACCGCGCGCGTCGCGATGGGCTGGCGCCCCGGCGGCAATTCATCAATGGTTGACACGTCCAGATCGCCAAACACGGCCATGGCCAAAGTACGCGGAATCGGCGTGGCGGTCATCACCAGCGTATGCACAGCGGCATAGCGCCCACGAATCACTGCCCGCTGTTGGACCCCGAATTTATGCTGCTCATCCACCACCAGCATGGCGATATTCTGAAATTGCACCGCATCGGTTAAAATAGCGTGGGTCCCCACAACCAGACCGATTGAGCCGTCTTGAATGCCCGCCAAGGTTTTCCTGCGCGCCGCGTCAGATATGGCGGCAGTCAGCAGGGCAATTTTAACGCGGCTTCCCGCCAGGAATTGTTCCAGAGAAAAAAGGTGTTGCTGCGCCAGAACTTCCGTTGGGGCTAACAGTGCCGCCTGCGCCCCGGCGGCAACGGCCGAAAGCATGGCATAAAGCGCCACAACGGTTTTACCGCTGCCCACGTCCCCCTGCACCAGGCGATTCATGGGGTGGCGGGCGGCCAGGTCATGCCGTAATTGCGTGATCACCCGTTCCTGCGCCGCCGTTAAGGTAAATGGCAACAAAGCGCGGATGCGTTTATCCACCACATCGTCCGTCCGCAGAGCCTGGGCGCTTTCCAATTGTTGCTGGTGGTGACGTTTCATGCCCACGGCTAACTGATGCAGAAGAAACTCATGAAACGCCAGCGAATGCCGGGCCGTCTGAACAAATTTCCAGGCTCCGGGGCGATGAATAAGCTCATAGGCCTTACGCCGCGAAATCAAGCGTCGGGATGCTAACAGATCACCGGCAATCCACTCGTGAATATGCGGCAGAAGCAGTGGGATATTTTTTTCTATAATCGAGCCGATGACGCGGCTGCTTAAATCGCCGCCGGCCGGATAAACAGGTATCAACTCAGGCGATTGATCGACGGCACTGTCATCGTGCAGCCATTCGATACGCGGTTGAAGCATCTGCGCGCGGCCATTAAAAAATGTGACTTTCCCGCTGGCCCGAACGCGCACGCCGGGAACCAGTTTCTCCGCCATGAACATTTGATTAAACCAGGTCAGCACGCAGCGCCCCGAGGCGTCTTCCAGCAGCGCTTCAAACCGCGATGGGCGGCGGCGCACGGCCCGCGTCTGGATAATTTCTCCCTGCACGCCGGCAAGCTGACCGCTTTGCAACTGCTGCACCGGAACGTGTCCCTGAGATTGGGCATAATCACGCGGAAAAAAATCCAGAAGATCGCCGCAGGTTTCTACGCCCAACGCGCGAAACGCCTCCGCTCGTTTAGGCCCCACGCCCAGCGCAAATTGGACCGGCGAATCCAGAGACAGCAAGTGGCTTGTGGATGGTGCTGATTCGCCGGCCATGGATGCCTTCCGTTTATCGTGCCAGTTCCACCGCCCGTATTTCCCGCAGTACCGTCACACGTATTTCGCCCGGAAACGTCAGTTCAGATTGTACACGGTTGGCGATTTCCCGGGCAATCAGACGGGCACTGGCGTCATCACATTTTTCAGGATCGACGATCACCCGCACCTCGCGGCCGGCCTGAATGGCAAACGCCTGACGCACCTGCGGAAAACTCGTGGCAATACCTTCAAGTTCCTGCAGACGTTTAATATAGCGTTCCAGCGATTCACGCCGCGCGCCGGGGCGGGCACCGCTGATGGCGTCGGCTGCCATAATCAACGGGGTATAGACCGTGGTGGAAGGTATGTCATTATGGTGGCCGCCGATGGCGTTAAGGACCGCTTCAGATTCGTTAAACTTGCGGCAGAATTCCATGCCCAGCGCCGGGTGCCCCCCTTCCTGATCATGATCCATGGCCTTGCCAATGTCGTGCAACAGCCCCGCCCGGCGGGCCAGCGTACCGTCAAGCCGCAGCTCATCGGCGAGCATCTGCGCGATATAAGCAACTTCCATTGAGTGACGGAGAACATTCTGCCCGTAGCTGGTGCGGTAATGCAGGCGACCGAGCATTTCAACAATGCGCGGGTGCAGGTTGGGGATATTGGCTTCAATAACCGCTTTTTTCCCGACATTGCGGATGTTGTTTTCAATTTCCTTCTGGGTTGCCAGGTATATTTCCTCAATGCGGGCCGGATGAATGCGCCCGTCCGCGATGAGTTTTTCCAGGGTCTGCTTGGCGACTTCGCGCCGAATTGGATCAAAACAGTTGACCGTGATCACACCCGGAGTGTCGTCGATAATAACATCCACACCCGTCGCCTGTTCAAAAGCGCGAATATTGCGGCCTTCCCGTCCGATGATGCGGCCTTTCATATCATCGCTGGGGATAATCACGGACTTGGTGGTGCCTTCACTGGTTACTTCCGCGGCGTAACGCTGCATGGCCTGCAGCATAATGTTCGTACTTTTCTGTTTCGCTTCATCTTTCGCCTGCTCTTCAATTTTTTCCACCATCACCGCCATATCGTGGCGTACTTCGCCCTCCACGCGTTTGAGCAGCAATTGCTTGGCGTCTTCCACGGATAAATTCGTGAGCTGCAGCAGAAGCTCTTTCTGACGCGACAACGATTCATCCAACTGCTTTTCCTTGGCTTGCAGGGCCCGATTTCT
>DAHVEJ010000037.1 GCA_027313145.1 Phycisphaerales bacterium
TCGGCTCGATCCTCCGCCGCGCATACGGGACATTCCAGACCCATCGCAATCCCGGCCATTACTCGGACAGGCTCCTAGGGCAAGTTAAAATTCGCTCTACCGCTCTACAGTCTCCTGTCTCTGCTCTGCCGGGCCTTCGGCCCGACTTGCCTTGAGTTGAATTTTTGCGACGATCATGGTAGAGCCTGTAAAATAGAAAGATGGCATCGGTGGATGCCTCGCTGACGACCGTGAACGAGAAGAATCCGGAATGAAAAAAATACTGCCACAACTGCCAATACCTTTAAAACCTGCAACGACTGCGCCGGCCCCGGTGATCCATCATTCACTGGGCAGTTTACTGACGCACTTAACGAGTCAAATTCGCCTTGAAGAGCTTTTTCGGGAGAACACCCTTTACAATTGGGTAATTCTGCTGGCGTGCCTGTTTGTTGGCGTCGCCGCTGGCAAATTTACCGCGATTGTCTTGCGCAAAATTGGCGATGGCCTTGAAAAACGCCACTGGCACTTTAGTTCTCTACTGATCACAGGTGCCGCGGGGCCGGGAAATCTTCTGCTTTTTACTCTATTTCTTTTGGCGGGCCTGGCACAACTGCATTTAGCCCCGACGCTGCGAAATATCTGCGGAAGAACCATCGAACTCCTGCTGGCCATAGCGTTTTTCTGGTACGTTTTTAACATTGTCAACACGGTCGAATTGGCACTGAAAAAATTCATCACCCGGCATGACACTCCCCTGACGGAACAGATTCTGCCGATTATCCGCAAAACCCTGCGCATTTTCGTGGCGATTATCGGCCTGTTGTTTATCATGCAGGATATATTCGGTCGCGACATCAGTTCATGGCTGGCGGGCCTGGGCATTGTGGGCTTGGGTATATCTCTGGCGGCACAAGATTCTCTGAAAAACTTTTTCGGCTCGGTCACGCTGGTCCTGGATCGGCCTTATGTTGTCGGGCAGTGGATCGCGTATGAGGGTTATAGCGGTACGGTTGAAGACATTGGATTTCGCTCCACGCGGCTGCGAAGTTTTGACGGCACCCTGGTGACAATTCCCAATTCGGATATTGTCAATGGCAGTGTGCAGAACTATTCCGTGCGGCCTTATATTCGCCGCACTATGAATGTGACAATGCCCTACGATACGTCGGTGGAAAAAATGGGACAGGCCGTGCAGATTATAAAGGACATTCTCGAATCACCGGAGTTCCGGGAAAATGTGCATGATTCCGCCAACCCGATGTGGTATCCCCCCCGCGTGCACTTTAACGAATTTAACGCGGCGTCGCTGAATATACAGGTCTACTTCTACTACCGCCCCGCCACCGACTACTGGGCCTATATGGCATACTGTGAACGCTTTAATCTGGCTCTGATGCAGGCCTATGAGAAAGCGGGTATTGAATTCTCATTCCCGACCCAGACGCTATTTCTGGCCGGTGATCCGAAACGCCCATTGCCGCTGTTTTTAAATAAGGATTCTTCCGGGGCGAAACATGATTCATGACCGCAGCCATATTGAAACGGAGAAATCCAATCCCGCCGCGGTCCAGCTTGATCTAATGCCGGTGCTCGATGCGGTGCTTCTGATGAATCAGGAAGATCAACGGGCGGTAAGGGCAGTGGGGCAACAGGCCGCCGCCATTGCGCAAGCGGTCGAAATGGTGGCCCAGGCTTTTCGCGGTAGTGGACGGCTGATATATGTCGGTGCCGGCACCAGCGGTCGCCTTGGCATATTGGATGCGGCAGAATGTCCGCCCACATTTTCCTCTGATCCGGGCATGGTGATCGGAATAATCGCCGGCGGATCATCTGCGATAACCCGCTCCATTGAAAACGTTGAAGACGATGCACAAGCCGCAGCGCAGGCGCTTAATGATATTGCACTTAATAATCGGGATGTGGTGCTGGGAATCGCCGCCGGGGGCACGACACCATTTGTCCATGGTGCCATCACCGAGGCCCGCCAACGATCCGCTAAAACAATTTTCCTGGCTTGCACCCGTCGGGAACATATCACGGCTGACGCCGATATTTTTATTTGTCTGGACACCGGACCGGAAATTCTCACCGGTTCGACCCGACTGAAAGCCGGGACGGCAACCAAGCTGGTACTTAATACGATCAGCACCCTGGCTATGGCGCAGATTGGAAAAATCTACGGCAACGTGATGGTGGATGTGGATTGCCTGAAAAACAGCAAGCTCATTGATCGGGGGACGCGCATCATCATGCAGATAACCGGCACCACGCGATCGGAAGCCACGATCCTGCTGCAACAGGCAAACGGGCAGGTGAAACGCGCCATCGTTATGCACGCGCGCCGCTGCGACGCTCCCACCGCCGATCAGATATTACTGCAATCCGGAGGCTTCCTCCGCCGGGCCATTAATGCGTGAACGGATAAATAAGACTTATACGACTGCTTATAAAATTAAAAAAAGCACCGGCATTTCTGCCGGTGCTTCAAGAACCAGTGTCGGTGGCACGGCTAAGCGATTAACTGGGAACTTCGTTGGCCCGCGGGTGGGCGCTTTCATAGACATCCTGAATTCGTTTGGTGGTCAGGTGGGTATATATTTGCGTGGTGCTGAGGCTCTGGTGCCCCAGAAGTTCCTGCACAACGCGCAAGTCCGCGCCATGATTGAGCATATGCGTGGCAAAACTGTGCCGCAGGGTATGCGGGCTGATATCCGGATCCAAGTGTGCTTCGATCAGATATTTATCAAGCTTTCGACGCACCGAACGTGTACTAAGCCGCTGACCGTGTTTGTTGATAAACAACGGTGCGTCCGGTGAATCCTGTGTCATAATGGTTTTTCTCTGATCCATATACTTGGTAAGGGCGGCAATGGCGGTTTGTCCGACGGGGCTTACACGTTCCTTCTTGCCCTTGCCGCGCACTTTAAGAACGCCGCCAACGGCATCCAGATCATCGACATTCAAGCCAACCAGTTCGCTGACGCGCAGCCCGGAGGAATAAATCACTTCGAGCATCGCTTTATCGCGTGATCCAAGAATATCTGAATCATCCGGTGTTCGCAGCAGACGGGTAACCTGTTCTTCTGTCATAAATTTGGGAAGGCGTTTATCGAGTTTCGGCGTGCGAATACTGAGCATGGGGTTATTACCGGTCAGGCCGCGCTTGTTAAGAAACTTAAAGAAACTGCGAAGCGTGGCCAGCTTGCGTGCGACCGTGGCTTTGGAGTAGTTATGTTCCCGCATGTGCTGAAGATAGCGCCGCACATCTTCCGCATTTGCGTTCAGCAGCAGTTTTTCAACAACCTGCGGCGCAGGCTCGTCGGGATGATCGCCCTGCTTGCTCTGCATTTCCCGTGAGAGATTCACTGCCGCGTTGGCCGACGCGGGCTGGGACAGCAGCACGCTGGCGGGAATATCCTGTGCGCCGGCGAGGAACAATCCGAATTGCCGTAAATCGGCCCCGTAACATTTACTGGTATACGTGGAGAAATGGCGCTCAAATTGAAGATAGCCAAGAAAGTCCTGCACCTGATGGGGTAATGTATGCGTATCCATAAGTTTAATTGCTCCAAGGTCGGCTGCGGGCGGCCCAATCATCCCAAAAGGGCTTACCGCGGGTATCGACCGTATGTTTGCACTGTCATGAGCCGCATCCATTAGGCTCAACCCGTTCATTTTCACTTTCACGGTTGAATCAATCCCCCACGATGCACCACAGCCACTTGTCGGATGGACTGTGCAGAAGCCCGACAGCTTCTGATCGCGGGATCGGCTTGATGACCGTATCCATGGTTGTTTATCGGCAATAAACTGGAAATGGATGAGATACAATCGATAAAGTAAACGCTGGTTTTCCGGATATAGGACGCTATTGGCGCTTGGAGGGGGCCGCCCGACGGTAAAAACCCGTCTCGGCTCGGTGGAGAACCATATTGGCTCAACCTATTTATTAAGTAAAATTCTGATCGCCCTATTTGCGAAAACCATGAATCATGGCTCAATTTTCGGCGCAATTGATTCAACCGATTATTTTCCCGGAACTTCGCCAGGCAATGCGGTGGAATAGGTCATAGCCCCCCCACCGGTGGCCGTGGCGGGCTGGGTAGCGGCGGAAGAAACGTTGGCCGTGCTGTGGCTGGGCCGCGGCTGATCCAGGGACGCAAACATCGCGCGACTGCGATTGGTCATTTTCTCGAGTCGGAATGTGGCATTCAACTCGCCGTTTTGACACATGGTGTATAGCATGGTTACCAGCCGCTGATACGAAATTGCAATATAAGGTTCCTTGGGATTAAATTTTGGGGAGAAAGGATCAGGCGCAGTTGCCAGAGCGGTAATCACGGCGGGCAATTGCGGTTTGCAGGATAATTGCACAACTTTGTGGGTTAGGGGATCTCTATAGTAAAGAAGGACCGGGTAAGCCGGCTTGGGACCTGTGGCTGGGCCGGCGGGCATCGGATAATTCACGGTCAGTGCGCCGTGCGGACTGATATACAGCGTCCCCGGCACCAGCGCGGGAACGTGGCCAATAATTGCGACTTGGGGAAGCCGATGGGATGTTACATATAAAACCGAGGATGTATCAGCGGGCAATACACTCATGAGGAATCGGCCAAAAAATGGTTGACGATAAAGGTGCGTTGAATGAATTTCCGCCAGCCCCCGCCAGGCCAATATTTTTAATCCGGGGCTGCCGGACCGCAGCAGTTTGGAATAGGCCAACGTGGCATTCACCCGATCTCCGCAACGCGCCAAGTCGCGGATCGCGGTTCGCTGGAAGGGACTTTGAGAATCGACGGCATACTTAGCCAATACTGAAATAGCATCTTCATCACCGATAAAACTTCCCGCCAGCACGGTGAAGAACCGCACAGCGCTTTGCGGGGAATTATAATGCAATCGCAGCATGGGAATGATGGGGCGGCCCAGTTGCTCCAAAGCCAGGGCGATTCGATTATCCGGCGCATTGGAATCCCGGAGGGAGTTAATAAGCACCGTCGCCTGAGAATGCGCGAATCCGGGCATATTACGTTGCAGATACAAAGCCATGACCCGACGGACAAACCGCGCCGGATGGCGCTGATATTTTTTAGGAATCCGCAAACGGATCAGCATATCGTTTTCGGCGGCCGCAACCGGAGGAAAGCCACCGAAGCGTTCGTTAATAATACGTTCAACCAAAGCGCTGATCCGGTAAGAAGGGCTGTAAAGCTCCAGCAAAACCGGCAGGCTGTGCGTAACAATTCCTCCGCCAAGAACGCGCCCATTGCGAATAATATCCGAGGGCTTTTTTAATGCGCCGGCGGAACTAAACGGATTGGAGAAAATCGGCCCCATCCCACGGGCAATGGAAGTGGTCTGTACGGCTTGACGAATGTGCGTACGCAAGGGCACCGGCCAGAGCAGGCCATTTTCCAGATTGGTCGTCGCGGTTCCGGACAAGGCGGTCACATACAAATCAAAATGCGTTCCCGCGGTCGCCATGGGTGGAATAGCCCCTTCGACGAATACGGCGGCCACCTGTCGCGAATTCAAAATGCGGTTGGGATCATATTGCTGGGTTCCCCGGCTTAAATATCCAGCGCCGTTCTTAAGCAGGCGATTGGCCAGGAGGCTGCGGATTCCCGGCGGCATTTCCCCGCTGCCGGTATTGGGAAGATTGGCCACCGCCCCCCATCCGCGCACGATGATCGGACTGTCATAGGATAATGCCGCAACCGAACGAATCGTTCCGCGCAAGGCGGGATAAATCGACGGTTTGATATGCATGTCCTGCAGTGAAATCACGGGTTGTTTAGGCCGTTTCGGTTGATTCGAGCAGGCACCCAGAGCCAGGAAAATGATTCCGCTAAGCGCCGTCAGCGCCAGAGTATTTTTACGATTCATTATTTTCAACATTTTCTGCACCCTTGCAGGCCCGTCTTTTTCGCGTAAAAGCGCTAGAGCCGATTCCCGGTAGCATAACCCCGTGAGGCCGGAAATGCCAAGGAAATACTCAACGAAAATTATTAAATTGGACCGGAGCTTCCGGCGGTTTGGCGCGTAAATCAGCTATGACCGCCTGCAGGTCATCCTTCTTGGCTCCGGTAACCCGTAAAGATTCCCCTTGAATACTGGCATTGACCTTTAAGCCCAGATCCTTGATTCGCTTTTGCAAAGCCTTGGCGGTTTCGCGATCAATTCCGCTTTTGAGTTTAATTTTTTGCCGGACAGTATTGTGGGTTGCGGATTCCAGCTTCTGTTTATCCAAGCTTCTGGGATCCACCCCGCGCTTGACCATTTTGGAAATTAGTACCTGGATCACGGCATCAAGTTGGGTTTCGTCATTGGCCGTAACGGTGAGGAGTTTTTCCTTTTTATCCAGCTCGGAAACGGCAGCCGCTGAACCGCGAAAATCAAAACGCGTGGCAATTTCCTTTTGCGCCTGTACCACCGCATTGTCGAGTTCCTGAAGATTGACCTCATTGACAATATCAAATGATGAGTCCGCTGCCATTAAAATACTCCTTATTCATATTCGCTGGCCTGCCGTCACGCCGGCCGGGGAAGCCAGTCAAGTTCAAGCCTTACCACCCGCGGTATTTAATATTATCCGAAGCCGTGGTTTTGCGCAACAAAAATCGGTATATCGGCCCAATAACGGCTGCTATTACCAGCGTCCAGATCACCGCCAGCAGGACATATTTCGCCCAATCCGGATTTTCAGGCACCGCAACAAGTTTACTACTGCCGAGTCGCCCCTGCTGAACCGCCGCCGACACCGTAGTGACAAAAGCCGGCAATATCCCGCCTGACGCCAGCAACAAAAAACACCCATGCCGCCGCATGCGGGTTAATTCAAGACAATGGTCAGCGCGCCATAGACTCATGTGATAACCTTGTTGAGCGGATAGCTGATCAAGCCCGTTGCGCCGGCTCGTTTGAGCATGGGAATGATCTCGCGCTCCAATTTTTCTTCCAGAATGACTTCCACCGCAATCCAGGAACCGTCGGCCAGCGCCGAGATTGTTGGTGATTTTTCCGCCGGCAGTATCTTAAGCACCGCCTCAAGCTTTTCTTTAGGCGCATTAAGTTTCAGCCCAATTTTTTCTCTGGCGTTAATGGCCCCCTGCAAAAGCAAGGCGATATTCTCAATTTTTTCGCGTTTAAGAGGATCATTCCACGCTTTGTGGTTCGCTATGAATCGCGTGGTGCTGGTAAGCAGCGTATCAACAATGCGCAGATTATTGGCGCGGATGGAAGACCCCGTTTCGGTAATATCGACAATGGCGTCCAACAACCGGGCCTTTACCTCGGTGGCTCCCCAACTGAATTCCACGCGCACCGGGATATTGCGTTCAAGAAAATACTGCCGGGTAACGTTCACAAGTTCCGTGGCAATAACCCCGTTGCGCAGATCTTCCGGGCCTTTGACTGAAGATTCCTGCGGAACAGCGAGAACCCATCGCGCGGGGCGACTGGTGGCCTTGCTGTACACCAGTTCGGCAACCTCATGGATGTCCGATTTGTTTTCCTTAATCCAGTCCGAGCCGGTCAACCCGACATCAATGACATTTTCTTCCACATACCGCGACATCTCCTGGGCACGGAAGAGAACCACTTCAATCGCGGGATCATCAATGGACGGAAAGTAGCTGCGGTCATTGATGGATATCCGCCAGCCGGCTTTGGCGAAAAGATCAACGGTGGCATTTTCCAGGGAACCCTTGGGAATGCCAAGCCGGAGAATATTTGAGGAGGGCTTTAACATATATAACTCCATTGGAATAGCGGCTGCGCTGAAAAATAAATGTCTTAGGCGCGGCCCATTTTCAGTTTATTTACTTTTCCCGGCGTGAGGCTTCGTCTTGGCGGGATGCTTGGTAGTGCCGGCCGCGGATTTGCCGCCGGAAGCCTTTGCCGGGGCAGGGCTTACGGGTTGCGGTTCAGCGGGCTGAACCTTCGCCGGTGGTGTAGCGGTGGACGCGTTGACCGTCGGCGGCGCAAGGATGGGAGAAGGAATCTTGGCGGCTTTCGGCCAGACTTTAGGAACCCACTCGTCAATTTCCTTCCGCACGCCATGATGGAATTTCAACATATCACCGGCCCGAATATGCTTTTCGAGAACATGCTGCATTTCAGGAATATTAGTCTCGGGAGGAAAGCATTCTTTACTGATGAGCCAGAGCTGTAATTTGGTATCCACCGGGGCTGCTGAAACGTCAAAACATTCCAGAGCCACAACCGCTTCAACATAAGAATTCATACCCGCCAGCGTTTGCAGATATTTACGGATATCCGCTTTTTTCATCGCGCGCAGCCCATCCAGGCTCATCTGATGTTCGCGGTCAAAGATCGATTGAAGTGTGCGATGAAGCATGGCGCAACGCGCTTCAGCAAAGGGGTAGCGTACACCCAGCGAAGCGGCCAGTTCAATGGCGGGCGTCACGCGCAGTTCGTTAAAATCCACAACCGAACTCATGATGCGCGTTTCCGCGGAAAGCAAACGCCCGGAATCGCAATCAAATTCCAGAAATCCCCGCACCAGCCGCGCCAGCGGTTCGAGTTTTTCAGGATGGCCCGCCGGTGCGGCCTTAATAAGCCGTTTGATGATCTTGTTCAGCGCGTCCAAATTGGGACCCGATTTACTCATAGCAACCTCGTTATTACGTAAAACTGTCGGGGGTTTCAGCGGGAGGAATTTCTGTCCCGCCGGGGGTACCGCTTTGCTCCTTGCCGGAGGCCGCATCCAGAGCCTTGAGCACTTCGGCCTGGCGCTTTAAGGATTCATCCAGCAGAAACGATATGCGCGGGGCATAGCGAATTTTCATACCGTCCGCCACGTGCTTTTGTATCACGCCGCGCGCGGAAACCAATCCGCTCATGACCGTGGATTCCGGACGATCGGATAAAACACTGATATACACGCGAGCTTCGCGCAAATCCGGCGAAACCGAAACGCGCGTGACACTTAGCAGCCCGTTAACCCGCGGATCAGATAGTTCCCGCAGGATCGCCTCGCTGACCAGACGGCGAATCTGTGATTCAACTTTCTGCTGCCTGATACTCATGTGATTTATTTCCAGTTCGCCAAGCACGCATCGTGCATGTCACGTCGCATCCCTGCGCCAACCGCTTTCACCGCGCCACGAACAACCTGATGCTCTTAAAGGGTTCTTGCAACATCCACGGTCTTATACGCTTCCAGCCGGTCGCCGATTTTTATATCATCATAACCAGCCAATTTAATACCGCATTCCAACCCGCCGCGAACCTCACGCACATCATCCTTAAACCGTTTGAGGGATTCCAGGGCGAGATTTTCCACGACCACCACGCCGTCGCGAATTAAGCGATATTTGTTATTGCGTTGCAAAACACCGTCTGTAACCATGCAGCCGCCGATATTACCCAGGCGTCCAACGCGAATAACCTGCCTGATTTCCGCATGACCCAGGGATTGTTCCTGCTGCTCGGGTGACAACATGCCGCCCAAGGCCTTGCGAATATCGTCGGTTATTTCGTAAATCACACGATAAAGTCGGATTTCAACTTGCAACTGTTCGGCCAGCTTTCGCGCCGATTCATCCGGCACAACCGAGAAGCCCACGATAATAGCGCCGGAAGCATCGGCTAAAAGCACATCGCTTTCGGAAATACCACCAACAGCGGCATGAAGCAGTTTTACCTGCACTTCATCGGAAAGTTCTTCGGTCATCGTCTTTTTCAAGACATCGACCGATCCCTGCACATCGGCCTTAAGAATCATATTGAGTTCTTGAACCTTGTCGCGCTTGATCGTGTCGAACAGATTATCCAATGTGACTTTCTGCCGCCGGATAATATCCTGCTGACGATCCGCCTGCGCACGCTCCTGTGCCATGGCTTTAGCCTGGGCTGGATCCTCCACGACATACATGGAATCGCCGCCCACAGGCACTTCATCCAGCCCAATAACCTCTACAGGCATTGACGCGCCGGCCTCGGAGATACTGTGACCCTTGTCATCCAGCAATTGTCGCACGCGGCCCGAGGAAGGCCCGCAGACAATGGAATCACCGATTCGCAAGGTGCCGTTGCGTATGATCACGCGCGCTACCACCCCACGCAGCGGATCCATAAATGCTTCCACCACCGACCCGCGGGCCGGCATATCGTTGGAGGCTTTTAATTCGCGCAGCGTAGCCACATAGTCCAGATATTCAATAAGTTCCTTCACTCCGGCACCGGTGGCAGCGCTGGTGCGGACGACTTCAACATCTCCGCCCCACTCCGCCGGATTAAGTCCATGCTCGGCCAATTGGCCTAAAACACGATTCGCGTTGGCTTCGGGTTTATCAATTTTATTCAGCGCTACGACAATCGGCACATTGGCCGCTTTGGCGTGGCTGATGGACTCAACGGTTTGCGGCATGACGCCGTCATCAGCCGCTACCACGAGCACCACTACGTCCGTGACATTGGCCCCGCGCGCACGCATCGCCGTGAAAGCCTGGTGGCCCGGCGTATCAAGGAAGGTGACGCGCTTGGCCTTGCCATCGGATCCGGTGATGGTCACGGTATAGGCACCAATATGCTGCGTGATACCCCCCGCCTCACCCGCCGCGACATTACTGGACCGAATTTTATCTAAAAGGCTGGTCTTTCCATGATCGACATGTCCCAGCACGGTTACGATCGGTGGGCGGAGCGATTTTTCCGCAGCCAGTTCGCGTTGAGCATATTGGCGCTCCATGGCCATGAAGAGTGATTCTTTTTCTTTGATCAGCAATTCAACGCCATATTCCAGTGCCAACAATTGTGCCGCGGCAACATCGATGGGCTGATTGACCGTAGCCATTGTGCCGTGTTCCATGAGCTTTTTCAGCAGATCGCCGGCTTTAACACCTAATAATTCAGAGAGTTCCCGCGCGGTTACCGGCGGAGTAACTGAAATGGAACTGGGTCGCTGATATTCAACATGGGTGGATTGTTCGCGCTGTTGCGACTTATTTAAAGCACGGCGATGGGCGCGGAGTTTGCCGCCCGTGGCGGAAGCCAGACGTTCCGCGCGATCGACCAGATCGGCATCAGTCCAGTAACCCGCGGCAAGTTCGGGGCCGGCATCGGCGGTACGACCTGATGCATTACGGATATTGCGTCCGCCTTTGCGACGGGGAGAATGTCCTTCTTCATCATCGTTGCGTTCGGTTTGATGGCGTCCCTTATTTCGGCCGGAGAAACTGCCGCCTCCAGGTTGCCGATCCATCATCGGACCACCGCCGGAGGATGGTCCGGGTGCCGGACGTGGTCGCGGCCTTGGAGCCGAGACCGGTTCCGGGGCTTCCACGCGCACCACTTTGGGGCCTTGTAATTGAGCTGGCGTGGGCACGTTGCGCGGGCCAACCGGCGTTACGACCGGTTTGGCCACCACATTCGGCACGCCACGCGGAGTAACTTTTACCAACGGCTTGACCGGCTTGACGGGTGCCACGGGAGCAACTGGGACCGCGGGAGCAGCAACCTCAGGCGCAACGGGTTTGACGGGTACTGACGGCTGGGCCGCCGCAGCACTATCGGCAACGTCGGGAGAATGCCCCTGAGCCTGTGTCTCCTCCGGTGCCGCTACATGGGATGAGCGGCGCTTAGGAGCGTCGGAGGCAATGGGGCTTTCTTCCGTTTTGACCTTTGACGGCTGTGAATCCGCCTCGGAAACTTCCGGTACGTGCAGCGTATCAACCGTGTCAGAATCACCGCGTGATATATCCGATTCCTGGGTATCGGAGGTTTCCGAGGTTTCGACGGCCACGCCGCCATCCGCACTGCTGTTATCCGCTGAGGCATTCTCGGCGGCGGGCTTGCGTCCGCGCCGCCCCGGTTTGCGCGCGGTGCCGTCCGTTGCCGTCGACTTGGGACGTCCTACACGCGTTTTTTTAACCTTTTCCACATCGACATGCGCGGTTCGCTCGACTGCGGTTGTCGGTGATGTGGTACTGAACCATTCGCGAATGGTAGCGGCAAGCCCCACACTGACCACGCTAAGGTGGCTATCGATTTTGGGAACGCCTTCCGCTTCACACTTGGCGATGATCGCTTTGCTGTCAACACCAAGCTCGCGGGCAATTTGGAATACTTTCTGTGGTCGCAATGAAAACTCCCGTAAAGCGAAACGCCGGACAAGCTATTGCCCGGTCTTGCCGGCGTTCAATTAATTCGATGACGCCGGTTCGGATGCATCAATACCTTGAGCCTCAGATTGTCCTGTCCCGGTGTCGCCCGTTGATTCCGCATTTTCTGATGGGGTCTCTGACGCAGGCGGTTCCGCGGTCGTAGCAGCATCCGCCGCCAGATCTTCCTGCTTGGCCGCTTCCGCATCCGCGATTTTCCGAGCCTTGTCTTCTTCCTCAACGCGCTTACCGGCCTCTCGGCCTACATCAATAACCCGTTTCGCAAACTCCTCTGTAAGCTCAAGCTCTTTGACCAGAGGTTCAAACCCGACTTCCTGCAAATCGCGAAGGTCAATAATTCCCAAGGCCACCAGACGATCTATAAACTTATCATCCACGCCCTCAATGGTTCGCATGGCTTTTTCCAGATCATCCAATCCCTTGCTGTACTCGCCGGGGGTGAGAATATCGATATCCCAACCGGTTAATCGGGCGGCCAAACGGACATTTTGCCCGCGTTTTCCGATCGCCAGAGAAAGTTGTGTTTCATTGACCACAACCGTGGCACGACCCAATTCAAAATTCAGAGAAATTTCCACAATTTCAGCCGGCTTAAGCGAATTGGTAATCAATACCTGAGACGATTCGTTCCAACGAACGATATCAATTTTTTCACCGCCGAGTTCATCGACAATATTTTTAATACGGCTCCCGCGAACGCCAACACAGGCACCCACGCAATCCACCTTCGTATCAATGGACGATACGGCTATTTTGGTTCTATAGCCGGCTTCCCGGGCCAAGGCCTTCACTTCAATAATTTTTTCCTGAACTTCCGGAACTTCCAGTTCAAAGAGTCGACGGATGAAGTCCGGGTGCGATCTGGACAACACAATTTTGACATGGTTGCCCACATCACGCACTTCCAGAACCAGACATCGTATGCGTTCCCCCACATGGTGGGTTTCACCCGGAATTTGTTCACTTTTCGGCAGGAACCCTTCACAGCGTCCCAGATTGATGGATAACGCATTTCCTTCCACTCGGGCCACAGCACCGGTAATGATCTGTCCTTGCCGATCGGCAAATTCCTCCAGAATGCTGCCACGCTCATCTTCGCGGATTTTCTGGATCAACACCTGCTTGGCGGTCTGGGCCGCAATCCGGCCGAATTCGCGGTAATCAATGAGTGTGCCGTTTTTATTCACCTGAATATCACCGCTCATGCGGTCAATGGTGCAGGCCACGTCTTCCGCCTCGCCGTAAAATTTCCGCGCCGCGGAATGCAGGGACATTTCGATATCATTAAAGATGGATTCCTTCTCGATATTTTTATCCCGAGCGATGGAATCTACAATTCTTAAGAGTTCCTGATTCATAATATATGTGACCTCAATTCATGCAAAATTGGCACCGCTGGGATCCTGCACATAAAGTGTGCAATCCTCCGGCACGGCAACAAGTGCGCCGGTTTTATGCAATCTCCGGCTGTACCTTAGCCGTAAATAGCGCCGTCACACCACATGCGGTGTGATCTGGATCAAGGTTAAAGACACATTTGAAATGTCAACCTTGCAGACCCACCCTGTGGTGACTGCAGCCGGGTATACCGCGGCAGCGCGAGGTTGTCACCCTCACGTTGCAACATAATTTAGCTCAACAGCATGCATAACGCTACGCACCTGAACAAAACCACCGGCCTCCAGCACGGAAACGCCAATCGTTCCGAATCTGGAATTTTGTATTATAACCCCTTGCGAAAATTACACAAATTGGCCGCCAGGCCCATGTCATACCGGGCCATTTCGAGTGTGTCGCGTCGCAATAGGTCCGGGAAAGCCCAAGCGATGCGTGTTTCCAAGACCAACCATTCTCTTAGCGACGGTTTTTATGCCGGCGATTTTGCCGCCTGCCCGGATTAATGCCACGCCTGTTCGGCACGATAAATGCTCATCGGAATGCTCATCGGCCATTGACATTCGGCACCATCCGCGCCATTATCCGGACTGGTTCGTCAAAGCGGTTGACGCACCGGAAACTCGCCCAAGTTATAGAGGTTATAAATGAGCCAATCCCACGAAGAATTTCCCGCACTGTGGCGGCATCCCGCCCCCATTCATTTTGATTCCAAATGGCCGCGCTGGGCTAAATTTCTGGTGGTGATCATCGCCATCGCGGTCGCGTTTGTTGTTGACAAACCCATTGGGCAATGGGCGCTGGGAAATCCCATCAAATTCAAATCGGATATCAACCTTGAAATGATCATGCTCATGCAGTGGGGACAATGGACGTGTTCCGTACTGGTCATTATTGCTGTGGCATTGCTGGATAAGCAGGGGCGAAAGAAGGCTATTGCGCTGGCCGTGGGATGTATTTGCGCTGTGGCCATGTGTTATCTGATTAAGGGCTTGTGTGGTAGAGCCAGGCCATGGGTTCTCACACAGGGCAAGTACGGCTTTTTTGGCCCCGCCTATGGCTTTGCCTCCGCGGCCTACCAGTCCTTCCCCAGCGCCCACACCAGCGGAGCCTTTGCACTTACCGCAGGATTATCCTGGTTTTATCCCCGCGGCCGAGCCTTATTTTACGGCTTAGCTCTGGATGTAGCATTTCAGCGGGTGATTCGCCATGATCATTATCCATCCGATGTTATCGCCGGAGCCTTATTGGCCGTGACCATTGTGCGCAGCGTGCTGGCCTGCAGTTGGCCGGGGCGTCTGATCGCCGCCATGCCCGCTCCGTGGCAAAAGTGGATTTTCACAGATAACCAGCCGCAATAAAAAAAGGGTCGATCCTCGCGGATCGACCCTTTGACTTTTACTGCATCAGTCGAAATGCCTTACTTGATAAACAGCATTTCACGGTACGTCGGCAACGGCCAGAGGTCATCGGAAACAATCGTCTCAAGGAGATCGCCCGCTTGCCGAACGGCGTTCATGGCGGGAATCAATTTATCCAGTGAATACTTGGCATGGGCCAGCGTATCACCGGACGCATGATGCTCGGAATGATGCGCCAGTGCATCGGTTTTTTTCTGCATATCACTGATGGCATGTGCTAGGCCGGTGAGCATCTTTTCCTGTTCAGCCAGCGACGCCGCCGGAACACCTGCCGCCTTGGCCGCTCCGATGGACTTGGCGACATTTTTCTGATACTCCAAGGCCGCGGGGATGATCATGGTCTTGGCGATCACGGTGGTCATCTGAACTTCGATGTTGATCGTCTTGACATATTTTTCCAGATAGATCTCGTAGCGGCTGTGAACTTCACGTTCGGTAAGCACCTTGTATTTACCAAACAACTCAATGGATTCTTTGGAAATCAGATGCGGAACGGCATCCACTGTGGTTTTCAGATTCGGCAGGCCGCGTTTTTCCGCTTCCTTGTGCCATTCTTCCGAATAGCCGTTGCCGTTGAAGATCACGCCCTTATTTTCTTTAATAATCGCGGCCAACAGTTCCTGTACGGACTTGTTGAAATCCTTACCGGCCTTGTGGTCAGCTTCCAGTTTGCTGGCGATGTAATCCAGCGATTCCGCAACGATGGTATTGAGCACTGTGTTGGGTGTGGCAACGGATTGCCCCGATGACACTGCGCGGAATTCAAATTTGTTGCCCGTGAAGGCGAACGGTGAGGTACGGTTACGATCGCCGGCATCACGCGGCAACTTGGGAAGCACGGTCACGCCGACTTCCATGTGGCCGCCCTTCTTGGTGGTCTTGGCACCACCCGCTTCAATTTGCGTGATGATGTCCTGCAACTGATCGCCAAGATAAATCGAGATAATCGCCGGCGGCGCTTCATTGGCCCCCAGACGATGATCATTTCCCGCCGAAGCGATTGCCACTCTCAGTAGCGCGGCATGTTTATTAACCGCCCGGATAACTGCGGCACAAAATACCAGGAACTGGGCATTTTCATGCGGCGTATCGCCGGGGTTGAGCAAATTTTCCCCGGTATCGGTCGCCATGGACCAGTTGTTGTGTTTACCGGAACCATTGACGCCGGCAAACGGCTTTTCGTGCAGCAAGCAGGCCAGACCATATTTCTCGGCAACGCGACGCAGCGTTTCCATCGTGAGCATCTGATGGTCGTGAGCCAGGTTGCTGTTCTCAAAAATCGGGGCGATTTCATATTGGGCCGGTGCCACTTCATTGTGGCGAGTTTTTACCGGCACGCCCAGTTTGTAAAGTTCCTGCTCCGCTTCCAACATGCATGCCAGAACACGTTCCGGAATGCTGCCGAAATAGTGATCTTCCATTTCCTGACCCTTGGGCGGTTTGGCACCAAACAGGGTGCGGCCGGCATTGATCAGGTCCGGACGGGCAAAATAGAAATTGCGGTCGATGAGGAAATATTCCTGCTCCGGGCCGACGGTGGTAAATACTTTCGTGGCACTGTGATTACCAAAAAGTTTCAGCACCCGCATGGCCTGAATGGACAGCGCTTCCATGGAGCGCAACAGCGGTGTTTTTTCATCCAGTGCTTCCCCGGTCCAGGAAACAAACGCGGTGGGAATAACCAGCGCCGTGCCGTTGGGGTTTTCCAAAATATAAGCCGGACTTGTGGGGTCCCAGGCGGTGTAACCGCGAGCCTCAAAGGTGGCCCGGATGCCGCCGGATGGGAAAGATGAGGCATCAGGTTCGCCCTGAACCAGTTCCTTGCCGGAAAATTCCAACATCGCCCCGCCGTCCTCGGTGGGGGCGACAAAACTGTCATGCTTTTCCGCGGTAACACCGGTCAATGGATGAAAAATATGCGTGTAGTGGGTAGCGCCTTTTTCCACCGCCCAATCCCGCATGGCCGCCGCCACCACATCCGCGATGGAAGGATCCAGCGCCAGACCTTTTTTAATGGTCTGTTGAAGTTTTTTGAATACCGGCTTGGGCAAGCGGGCTTTCTGGACTTCTTCGTTAAACACATTGCTGGCGAAAATTTCCTTGACGGTTTTTTCCTTGAAATTTACGCGAGGAGGAATGGTTCGGAAGTTGGTTAGTGCGACTACCGCCGCATGACGAGCATTTGATGCACCCATAACTGAAAGACTCCTGTAGAAAAGCGACTCACGACTATCCGCCGGAAAATTCAAAGCGGCTCCTTTCGGGAAAGGCGGCCATTTTACCCGACACCGCAAAACTGGCAATATAAAGCATCAGAATTCCTAAACGAACCGGGAAATGCGGAGTATTTGGGCATTTCCAATCCGCCGGTTTGTCTGCAAAGGATTCAAAGCCCTCCATTCGACTTTCGCCTGCACCCTGATTGCGAAACTTCGCTACAAGCGACAGGTTCGCACGTGCCGATGCTGATAAAAGCATCAGAACGACCTTCCCGATGATTATAATGCAAGCAGCGTGCCGATGGTGGAATCGCCATAATTTTTTTATTTGTCTGCACAATTTCAGTGCACATCAATTTTAAACCCGCACCCTCCGCCTTTTTTTTAAGCAATCCCAATACCGAAAGAATTGACCGTAACCTTACCCCTGCTCCAGCGCCGCTTCTGCCGCAATTCGCATAACACCTAGCGGCGCAGTTTTGCCGGTGAAGCCTTCAAACTGGACCACTGCCTGGCGTACCAGCATTTCCAAGCCCTCAATAGTCTGGGCACCTTGTTTGCCCGCAATATCCAGAAAACGGGTTCGCCGCGGATTATAAACCGTGTCAAACGCCACCATGGTGGAATTAATGACACTCATATCATCCACCGCAGTGGTTTTGACATGAGGGGACATGCCCGCCGGCGTACAATTGATGACGACATTGCAATTCGTTTTGCTAAATTCATCCAGCAGCGCGGCCGACACATGGCCGATTTTTCCGTTGAATTCATACGCCAGTTCCTGGGCGCGCTTCAGTGTGCGGTTGTACACCACCACCGTCGCTCCCAGAGATGCCATGCCCGCCACCATGGCTCGTGCCGCTCCGCCCGCTCCCAGCACGGCCACACGTTTAAACGCCAAGTCGGTTAATTTCCAGCCCGTGGCGGCACGCATGGCTTCGATGGCTCCATACCAGTCGGAATTAGTGCCCCCAACCGAACCATCCGATGGAAAATAAAGCGTGTTAATAACCCCGATTCGCGACGAAGTCTCATCCAGCATCCCCCCGGAATTTTCCAGATACCGCGCCGCATGGGCCTTGTGTGGAATGGTGACGCTGGCACCGCGAAAATTTAAATCCCGCAGGCCACGCAGGGCATTAACGGTGGCGCGAAACCTCTCATACTCCGGTTCAATGGGCAGCGGCACATACACACCTGGAAACCCGACGGCATGAAAACCCGCGTTGTGTATCATTGGGCTGATGGAATGTGACACCGGCCACCCCATGACACCGTAAACCGGAGAGTTTCGCGTTTGGCTTTTGAAATGGTAGGTGTGAATCAAATCCGTAATCGTCGGTTGGCCGGGAGCAGTTGTGGCATTGCCTGGGGCAACGGCAAAGGTGAAGGCAGCATTGTATTTAGCGGCTAAAATTCGCGTAATCAGCCCCGCTTCGCCCATGGCAATAATCACCAGGGGTTGTCTGACAACTTTCGGCAGTTCCTCATACAAGCGAAACGCCTCCAACGCTTCAACCAGATTTTCCGCGTGATAGGCGGCTTTAATAATGCACGCCGGTGATGTCTCCGCCATGGCAGTCAGGCGCTGCTGCAAATCCGGCGGACGGGATGAAAAATCATGAGTGGACAGAATTAACTTTGGCCTGCCTGAATTGTCGGCGGGATCTTTGGCCAGCAGCGGAACCGCCTGGGCGACAAATTCCGGGTTTTTGCGCCAGGTATCATACTCGATATCCACGTACTGGGGTTTTAACCGGCAGGCGTGAAGAATCAAATTCAGCCGATCCGCTTCGGATCCGGAAAATAGTCCGCCCTCCGCCTTGGCGCGAATTGTGACGATAATCTGCTTGCTGTGTAAATCAGGGCAAGTAAGGAGAGATTCGATGATTTCACGATTAGCCTGGTCACAGCGCAGCTCAATGATATCGGCACCTTGCTTCACAGCAACGACAATCTGCGGTAGCACCGCATCAACGGATTGAACGAATATGGGTGCCACGATATCGGTCATTTCTTTGCTTTCTTTTTTGTCGAAACTGTTTTTATGCTCCCTCGCTTGTTGGCCGACTTTACTTTGGCATTTTCCAGTGGTTCAAGAATCAATTTTTCCCCGCGTTCCAATGCCTGCAAAACCCCAAGATTAATTAAATCCCAGGGCCGGCCATCCGGGGCTATTTCCTTGGGCGTTTCCATGATTTTCGGAATCTTGTTGAAAATCGGCGTCTGGCACACATAGCGAAACGCCTCCAGCCCAATCATCCCACGACCGATGTGGGTGTGACGGTCCACTCTGGAGCCTAGCGGCTTGCGGCTGTCATTGAGGTGCATCACACGCAAGTGCTTCAACCCGATGATGCGGTCAAATTCCGCAAAGCTTTGCGCCACGCCATCATGTGTGGAAATGTCATAACCCGCAGCAAAAATGTGACAGGTGTCCAGGCATATTCCCATTCGGTCCGGGTTCCGTACTGCCGCCAATATATCGCGCAAATGCTCAAACCTCCATCCCAGCGACGTGCCCTGCCCCGCGGTGGTTTCCAAACAGATGATTGTTGAGCCGTGTGGGTCACGCGCCAGCACCTCATGCAGAGAAGTAGCAATTCGGGCAATGCCTTCCGCCTCCCCCGCACCGCCGTGCGCTCCTGAATGGGTTACCAGATATTGAATTCCCAACGTATGGCATCGCTGAAGCTCCAAGGCGAAGCTGTGAATGCTTTTCTGCCGCAGTTCCTCATTACCCGAAGCCAGGTTCGTCAGATACGAATCATGGGCAACAATTTCCCTAAATTTCGCCTTTTTTACCTCTTCCCGAAACTGCTCAATGACCTCAAGCCGCAAAGGCGGCGATGCCCATTGCTGCTGATTTCGGGTAAAAATCTGCACGGTCTGCAAACCCAGATCTTGCGCCTCCACAACCGCCTTATATAAACCGCCGGCGACAGACAAATGTGATCCATACATCTAGGCCGCCGCCTTTTCAAATACGCCCACCCATTCCATGAATTTTAGCCGGATCTGCTCGACAGCTTGTGCACGGCCAATTTTACCCGCACGCAAATCAACGATCGACTGCAAAAAGCTGGACCGCCCCACCGCAAATCCAATGAAGCCGGGAACCGCCGCCGCGGTTGTCAGCCATTGAATGACCTTCGCCTCATTTTCTCCGCGTCCCAGGATAATGCAGCCGACTTTATCACGTCCGCCCCGCCGGACCGTCGCCGCGATAGTGCGACAATCTTCGGGGCGATCCAAGCCTTCGATTTTCCAGACATCCGGTTCGACACCACGATTTTGCAATTCTTCAATGGCCTGCTTCATCAAGGCCGGCCGAAGCTTAAGATCGTACGCGTGGACATCGCCCCCCACCTGCTGCAATTGCGATTTCTCAGCGGGTACCAGCAGTTCAAACATGAAATAGCGTTTGCTTTCCACAAGATAATCGCAGAGGGTCTTCAAGCGCTTGGCCTGTACCGCGTTCATGGCCGCATCCCCCTGAGGATTATACCGCACCAGTACTTTGGCAAATGTCGGATTGAACTTTTCGATATGCTCCTTAAACGCCGGACCGTATTCAAAATCAAAATCATGCTGACCGCTTTTTTCAGTAGATAAACAGGTGATAAATCCGTGCGAACGAGCTTCTTCAAGGATGGCGGCACCAAATTCCTCATCGACCAGAAGGCCGGCCTTGTCCGCGGATACACCCGCCGCGATCGCAGCTTTGAAGCCGCCATAAATCACAGCTTTGCTTAGAGCAATGTCATCAATCTGGGCGGGCGTCATAGGTTCGTGGTAACCGAAAACTTCGGACCCGTAGGAGTGCCGATGATCAAAAGGCAAGATATAAAGACGTTTATTGTAACCGCCAATCATAGCATTTCTCCTGTAAAAGCGTACCGACACGGCCTGCTGGTTCCGTCAGGCTTTGTCGTGCCGATACCGGCGCATCAGGGCGTTGGTGGAACTGTCATGCTTCAAACCCGAATCATCCGGGGCCGCCAATTCAGCGGCAATTTTTTTCGCCAGCACTTTTCCCAGTTCCACGCCCCATTGATCAAAGGAATCAATGGAAAATATAACGCCCTGAGTAAATACCGAATGTTCATAAAGCGCTACCAAAGCGCCGAGAATTTCCGGCGTCAGTTGTTTTGCCAAAATGACATTACTCGGGCGGTTGCCATCAAAAGTCCGGTGCGGAATCAGCCATTCCACCGTCCCTTCCTGCCGGACTTGCGCCTCGGTTTTGCCGAACGCCAGGGCCTCGGCTTGCGCAAATACATTGGCCATCAGCAGATCATGATGATTTCCCAGAGGATTCAGCGACTGGGCAAAACCAATAAAATCACAGGGGATTAATTTGGTGCCCTGATGAATCAACTGATAGAACGAATGCTGGCCGTTGGTTCCCGGTTCACCCCAGAAGATAGGGCCGGTTTCATAATCCACGCGATGGCCCGTCAGGGTGATGCTCTTGCCGTTGGATTCCATGGTAAGTTGCTGCAGATAAGCGGGAAAACGCTTGAGATATTGATCATAGGGCAAAACCGCTACGGTCTGCGCTCCAAAGAAATTGTTATACCAAACCGATAAAAGCCCCATGATGACCGGCATGTTGCGTTCCAGGGGGGCCGTGCGGAAATGCGTGTCCATCGCGCGAAACCCGGAAAGCAGTCGTGTGAAATTCTCCGGTCCCACCGCCAGCATCGTCGATAAGCCAATTGCCGAATCCATGGAATACCGTCCCCCCACCCAATCCCAAAATCCGAACATGTTGGCCGTATCAATGCCGAAGGCCGTCACTTCGGTAGCATTTGTGGAAACGGCAACAAAATGCTTGGCTGTATGCGCCGGATCTTTGGCGGCTGCCAGCAGCCAGTCCCGGGCGGTATGGGCGTTGGTCATCGTTTCCAGCGTGGTAAATGTTTTCGAGGAAATAATAAATAGTGTTTCATCCGGTGACAGGCCATGGGTGGCCTCGGCAAAATCTGTCCCGTCGATATTGGAGACAAAACGAAACGTCATTTCGCGCCGCGAATAATGCCGCAACGCCTCATACGCCATCACGGGACCTAAATCGGATCCACCAATACCGATATTGATCACATTGCGTATGGGCTTCCCGGTAAACCCCTTCCACTCCCCGGACCGCACCCGGCTGGCAAACGCCGCCATGCGATCCAATACCTCATGCACCTCCGGCACCACATTATGCCCATCGGAAAGATAACTATCCGTCCGGGCTGATCGCAGGGCCACATGCAGGACGGAACGATTCTCCGTGATATTGATTTTTTCACCGGCAAACATCGCCGCTATATGTTCCCGCACACCGGATTGCCGGGCTAACTCCAGCAGCAGCGTGAGTGTCTCATCGGTGATCCGATTTTTGGAATAATCCAAAAACAATCCCGCCGCTTCCACGGTGAATTTTTCCGCACGCCCGGGATCCGCGGCAAACAGATCACGAAGATGCAGCGTACTGGCGGTTTCAAAATGCTTGGATAATAATTGAAACGCCGGTCGGCTGGTCAGAGGCACGGCCATTTTAGGGTCAACGACTGGGGCGCTGGATGCGGACATGAATAACTCCATAAAAGCTTGCATGAGGAACTTACGACGTTGCGGCAAGTGCGGAACTCTTGCGACCAACTACCGTTATCAGATCAGTCCAGGACTTCACAAATGATTCAGCCCCTTCCTTCTGAAGCTGTGCCGCGAGCTGGTCAATCGTAAAGCCCGCCTGCGCGGCCTGCTGAAGAATCTTATCGGCATCGGTGACATCCGTGGTCATGGGCGATCCAACCTTGCCGTGGTCGGCAAACGCCAGAAGCGTTTCTTCCGGCATGGTGTTAACGGTATCAGGTGCCGCCAGAGCCGTGATGTAAAACGTATCGGGTGCCGAAGGGTCTTTGGTTCCGGTGCTGGCCCACAGCAACCTTTGGGGCATGGCACCGCCGGCGATCAGTTTTTTCCACGGCTCACTGGCAAGCAGGTCCCGATAGGCTTTATAAATTTTATATCCTACCGCGACGCCCAGTTTATTACGCAGCGAATCCGGCGATTTGCCCATGATGGCTTTGTCCCAGCGACTGATAAACACCGACGCCACGGACGCCACACGCGGATTAAGCTTCGCGGCGATTCGCCGCTGAATTCCGCGCGTGTAGGCCTCGGCGGCGGCCACATATTGCTGCGGTGAAAAAAGCAACGTGACATTCACGGGAATCCCGTTGAAAATCGCTTCTTCAATAGCGGGAAGGCCTTCTTTTGTGCCGGGAATTTTGATAAATAAATTGGGGCGATTAGCGCGGCCGAACAGGTCCTTGGCCGCCGCCAGCGTCTTGGCGGTGTCGTATGCCAACAGCGGCGACACTTCAAGGGATACAAAACCATCCACACCGGACGTTTGATCATATACCGGTCGAAATAAATCCGCCGCACCCTGTAAATCTTCAATGGCTAAACCGAAGAAAATCGCCTCCGGCGATGTGGTGCCCTCGTCATGCGCGGCCCGGATGGCGGTATCATAAAAATCAGATTTACTGATGGCGTGATCAAAAATGGTCGGATTGCTGGTAAGCCCCGTAACCGACAGTTCCGCGATGTACCGCTTGAGAGTACCCCCGGTAAGGAGCTTTCTTGTGATGTTATCCAACCATAAGCTTTGCCCCATATTATGCAGGAGCGTTGTGGGCGATGATGTTTTGCCAGTAGTCATATTTCAACCTTTACAAAGGGCCGAGTGTTTTTAAACCGAGCCAGCGGTTTGAATGAAGATCAGCCAAGGCGTCATTCAACCCGTTTTCCGTATTCTATCACTGCTCCAATTCCAGGGAAACATTTCCTGTCCTTCCCAAAAGCCCCTGCAGTCCCCGGGTCTTTCTGGAGCCATACCGTCCACCTTGCAGACCTCGGCCTGCTTACGCATCCGGGTCCTCCGGTTCGTCCCGCGGATCATGCCATGTTGAACCGTCGGTCAATAACAACTGCGATTGCGCGGGTCCCCATGTGCCGGCGGCATAGGGCTGAACGGGCGTCGCGTTGCCAAGGATGGGATCAACAATTCGCCAAGCCTCCTCGACCTGGTCTTCACGGGCGAAAAAATCCGATTTTCCGGCAGCCGCATCCAGCAAAAGCCGCTCATACGGTTCCATTTCATCATGCGGATGGCGTTGGGCGATTAGTTCCACACTGGTTCCCTCCAGCGCCTCACCTATTTTTTTTACCCGCACACCCATGGCTAACACCACTTCCGGACTTACTCGAAATCTTATATGGTTGGGTCGCCCGACATTGGCCTCGCGAAAAACGCGTTGGGGCGGCTTTTTGAAATCAACAATAATTTCTGTGCATGATACCGGCAGACACTTGCCCACACGAAGATAAAATGGCACTCCCGCCCAGCGCCAGGAATCAATGAACAAACGCGCCGCCACAAATGTTTCCACCGTTGAGTTCTTTGCCACACCTTTTTCTTCCCGGTAACCCGCAAATTGTCCACGTACCACATCGGCGGGCGTCAGCGTGCGCACCAGTGTCAGCGCCTTGGCCCGTTCATCACGCAGCGGTTCACCTTCTCCCGCGGGCGGCTCCATCGTCAGGCACGCAATCAACTGCATAATATGATTTTGCAGCACATCCCGTATCGCCCCCGCCTCTTCATAAAAACGCCCCCGCCCCTGCACACCTATTGTCTCCGCCATCGTAATCTGTACGGAGCCTATGTAGTTTCGGTTCCACAACGGCTCCAGAACCGCATTGGCAAACCGTGAATACAAAAGGCTTTGCACCGGCTCCTTCCCCAGATAATGGTCGATGCGAAAAATCGCATCTTCGGGGAAATACTCCCGCAATGTGGCATTAAGTTCACGGGCGGAAGCCAAGCTCCGCCCAAACGGCTTTTCCACCACAATCCGCGCGCCTTGATTGCACTGAGATTTTGCCAGTCCCTCCCCCACGGTCGCAAACATACTCGGCGGAATGGCCAGATAGTGCATCGGATGTTTTGCGCCATCCAGCGTGCGACGTAATTCCTGAAATGTTTCCGGTGACTTGTAGTCGCCGTCAACATATTTAAGCAAAGAGAAAAGCTTTTTCAGTGCCTCCGGATCAGCTCCGCCGCCATGCTCCTCCAGACTCGCTTTCGCTCGCGCCTTGAACTGCTCCAGATTCCAACCCTGTTTGGCTACGCCGATGACGGGCATATTTAAGCGCCCATGTCGGATCATGGATTGGAGTGAAGGGAAAATTTTCTTATAGGCCAGATCTCCGGTTGCCCCGAAGAATACTAACGCATCTGCTTGATCTACCAATGTTATTCTCCTGCCAAAATAACCTGCTGCCTCAGCCCCACGTTGCTAATGCTCGCTCAAGCCCCCTTTTCCACGTGCCCCCCGAATTCAAAACGCATCGCTGATAAAAGCCGGTCCGCAAATTCCGCTTCACCCCGCGAACTGAACCGTTCATAGAGCGCGGCGCTAAGCACCGGAGCTGGAACCGATTCATCAATCGCCGCGGTGATGGTCCACCTACCCTCACCCGAATCGGAAACACGCCCGGCAAATTTTCCCATGCCGGGATCTTTGGCCAGGGCGATGGCGGTTAAATCCAGCAGCCACGAACCAATGACTGATCCGCGTCGCCACACTTCAGCCACGTCGGGCAAATTCAAATCATATTGATAATATTCCGGATTGCTTAACGGTGTGGTTTCGGCATCCACCTCCTGTTTGTTTTTACCGGCGTTGGCGTGCTTGAGAATATTAAGCCCCTCCGCATACGCCGCCATAATGCCATATTCAATGCCATTGTGCACCATTTTCACAAAATGACCTGCCCCATTGGGACCGCAGTGAAGATAACCATTTTCCGCTTGGCTGACTGGCTGGTTTTCCCGCCCCGGCGTGCGTGCCGCGGCCTTCACCCCCGGTGCCAGCGTGGCTAAGATCGGATCAATATGCTTAACAATCGCCGTGTCCCCGCCAATCATCAGACAATAGCCCCGTTCCGAACCCCATACGCCGCCCGATGTTCCCACATCCACATAATGAATCGTGCGATCCTTAAGTTCCTTGGCCCGGCGAATATCATCGTGATAATATGAATTCCCGCCATCGATGATAATGTCACCCGCTTGCAGTAAGGGTGTAATCTTTTCCAGCGTCGCATCCACCACGCCTGAGGGAACCATCAGCCACACCACCCGCGGCTTGGCGAGTTTCTGCACAAATTCTTCTAAGGTCTTGGCACCCACCGCACCTTTGGCCTGCATATCGTCCACGCTTTTCGCGTTTACATCATGCACGATGCAACGGTGGCCGCCCGCCATAAGCCGCTGCACCATATTGGCCCCCATACGCCCCAATCCAATCATGCCGATTTCCATCGTTGATTCCTTTTTTAAAAATATTCCGCCACCACAACGCCCCGCACATTCGCCGGACCCGCGTGAAGCTGATTGCTCTACCGTGCCTCCGACCTAAGAATATACTTTTCCACCGCTATGGCGAAACCTTCCTCTTCATTGGATTTGGTCACACGCCGCGCCGCCCGCTTTACGTGGGCGTCCGCATTCCCCATGGCGATGGATAAACCGCTATGGGCAAACATCAGCACATCATTGGGCATATCCCCAATCGTGGCGATGCGCGACGCTGGTAAATTGAATTCCTTAGCCAATCGCAACGCCACCCCACCCTTGTTGGCATCCGGATGCGTAACATCCAGGTAATAGGGCTGAGAACGCGTGGCGGATACATGATCACCAAATTGCTCTTGCGCGTCGGATTCCGCCCGCGCTACCGCTTCAAGATCGTCACTGACACCGACAATTTTTACCACATTATCCAGCACCCCATCAAACGTGCTGATAATCTTCGGTTTGAATTTGACGGTCCATGCTTCCCTGTCCACATGCGAGCCATGCGCTAAAAGCGCAAACCAGTCATTGCCGCGATATACCCAGACTTCAAGATGATGATCGGTGATGGATTTTACCACTTGCCCCGCCACATCCGCGGGAAGAACCTTTTGATCAACAATGGATAAATCCGGATTAACAAATAGCCCGCCGTTAAATGCGGAAATTGGCGTGGTAATATTAAGCGGTTTAATGAGCATCTCCATGCCCCGTGGCGGTCGCCCGCTGGTAATGGCAAATTTAATTCCCGCATCTTTTAACTTCGCCACCGCCGCAATCGCCCGGGGCGTAAGAACTTTATCTTGCGTGACCAATGTGCCATCTACATCGGCGATTAACAATTGAATTGTTTCCGAGTTCCCGCTTTTACCCACTGGCATATTCACCAACTTTCTCTGGAACTATTCCAGCGAGTTGCTCTGTCAAATGTCCTTCACCCCCCATTCACTGCATGTTAGGACCTTCAATCGTAGGAGGCAAGTAAAAAAGATTGCAAAATGTTAACCAGCGGAAAAATTATTCATGGTCCAGCTTACCCATACCGCGAGAGAAACCTTCTTCTGGCATGAATAATGGGTTGTGCAATGCTGCGATGCAGGCGAATGTACCAACTGCGATTGTTGGCTCGGCGAAAATCCTCCGGCGAACAAATGTGCGCCGCCAGGCGCGTTTTGTGTTTGTAAAAGTGGTACCAATCCTCTTTTTGCAACCGGTGTAAAATCCAGCGCGAAAGCCAATTATCTCTCGGTCCATGCCGACAAAAAAAGGAAATCTGGAAATCAATCAGGTACGGTTTGCCATCCGATCCGAAGAGAATATTTTCCCGCTTATTGGTATCCACATACGCAATATGTCGCCGGTGAATGGCATGGAGAAGCGCTTCCAGCCGATTAAAAAAATCCGCCCCCGGCGCAAATTCCGGTTTCAGATCATCCCCCGGAATAAATTCATGGACATATCCCGTCGGCCCAAGTTCCCCCATAAATAACGGCACACCCTCCAAGCCATCCAGCGCCCTGAAAACCGCAATTTCATGACGTGCGACAATTCCTCCCAACCATTGCATCGGCACGCCAAACAGCGGAAACGTCCGCTGCAATTTAACCACCGCCAGTTTCGGCACCCCTTGCTT
>DAHVEJ010000038.1 GCA_027313145.1 Phycisphaerales bacterium
CCGGTGGAAGTATCGACTCGACACGGTTACGCCCCCATAACTATTGATATGTTATTTTGGAATCACACTACTAGTTTCTGCGCTCAACAGGGGAGCTAACCCGGTCGCGCTTAGGGATGCGATTATGCGGTCCGTCAACCTCGAGGGGCGATATGCGCTTCCGCATGGGGGGCGTTGGGCCTACGGTTCACTGATTGACCGCCTGCGTATCGCTGAATGTCTGCAATCCCGTGCCCTGCATTTTCTTGCGAATAAACACCCGCGACGCGCGGCACAATATGCCAGAGCGGCGCTACTTCTTTCCGCCCAGGAGGACATCCAGATTGGCACCATGGCCTGCCTGAACCTATGGGTGTCTTCGCGCCGCACGCCATTCAAATTTTCTGATGCGGCAATCAGGCAGCGGCGTCGGCTCCGGTCATGCCTGGGAATAGCTCAAGCCAGGGAAAACCGCATTGATCGCATCTACATTTCCGCCAAGGCGCGGCCCCAGAAATACGGCTTTACGCTCCAAAGGTTCTTCGACATTAGCACACAGGCCGCAAAGCTCGACACGCCGATTGCGTCGCGAACAGCAATGAACATTGTGCGCCTGCTCAAGACGTCAATAGCGGGGGCACCAAATTTGCGTTGGCGCTACATGATACTCCGGTATGTAATCGGCGTTCGCCAGCAGTTGGCAAGGTCAGGGCACCGGCGGGTGTCAGAAGAAATTAAATCGGTTTTACAAAGGTGGGCCGGAAAAATTCAGCACGACCCGGAAATACACCGACGCCAGCGCGCGGCTTTGCTGCGGTGGATCAAAGAGGCGTCGCTGTGAATGGCGTCCCATCCATGGACCTTTCCGCGCGTGGCCGAGGGAGATAGATTTCGATCTTCTCCCTGCGGACTTCGCTCGGCGTGGTGCTCGTTATTGTCGCGGTGCGCAAATGGCTTTACTCCGGCGCGTGACGCTGTATGGAACTTGCTGCTTGCGAGCACTCATTCGCCTATACCGACTCCCAAATCAACCCTGCTTCAGCGCCGCGCGGATTGCCAGGCACCGGCGGAGCAGGTTTTCCAGTTGATCCAGGGGGAAGATCGTGGCGGCGTCGGAGGGGCTTTTTTCGGGATTGGGGTGGACTTCCACAAATAGGCCGTCGGTACCTGCGGCTGTGGCGGCGTTGGCCAATAGGCCGACATATTGACGCTGGCCGCCGGTGGCGGTTCCCAGCCCGCCGGGAAGCTGTGTGGAATGTGTGGCGTCAAAAATGACCGGTGCTCCCAGGGCCTGCATTTGCGGGATGCCGGTTATGTCATTGACCAGGCGGTTATAGCCGAAAAAAGTTCCGCGTTCAGTCAGCATGATCTGCTGATTGCCTGTGGAGCGGACTTTCTCAACAACATTTTTCATTTCCCACGGAGCCATAAACTGCCCCTTTTTTACATTCACCGCTTTGCCACTTTCACCGGCGGCGATCAATAAATCCGTCTGGCGGCACAAAAAAGCGGGAATCTGGATAATGTCCGCAACGTTGGCCACCGCCGCCACCTGATCGCTTTCATGCACATCGGTGGTAATCGGCACACCCAGGGTCTGTTTTACGTGGCGGAGAATTTCCAATCCGTGTTCGATTCCGTGGCCGCGGAAGCTGCCGCTGCCGGAGCGATTGGCTTTGTCAAAGCTGGCCTTAAACACATAGGTAATGTCCAGTTTTTGGCATATCTCCGCCACGGTTTTGCCAATATGCAGGCACATCTCCCGGCTTTCAATGACACAGGGGCCGCCGATCAGCAAAAGTTTTTTGCCCGGCGTCCAGGAAACATTGGAGAATTGATAGGTATTCATCATAGGCCTCATTTTATCATGCGCTTACAGTACGCGACACCACAGGCATTTAAGATATTGCCCTTCCAGATATTCAGTCATAACCGGATGGTCCGGCCCCGGACCCGTTACCGCCAGAATTTGTAATCGCCGCTGGGCGCTGCGGGCGGAGCCGCGCAACATATTCTGAAATTCTGCTATGTCCATAAGTCCGCTGCATGAGCATGTTACCATCAGGCCGCCGGGCTTTACCACGCCCATGGCCAGTTTGTTAAGATCAAAATAAGATTTACGCCCCTGGGCAAATTCATCGCGGCCGCCAATGAACTTCGGCGGATCAAGCACCACGACATCGTAGGCCTGGTCATTGAGCTTCATCTGCCGTAGATAGGCGTAGGCATCCGCATGGATACACTGATATTTGCTGGTTGGAATCCGATTCAGTTGCATATTGCGTTTAGCCAGGGCGATGGCATTTTCATCCAAATCCACAGCAGTAACGTGGGCCGCTTTGCCAAGGGTGGCAGCATAAATGCCAAAGCCGCCGGAATAGCAGCAGACATCCAGCATGCGTGCCTCGGCGGTGAATTTGGTCAACGCCAGGCGGTTGTCCCGCTGATCACAAAAGAAACCGGTTTTGTGGCCCGCCGCCACATCAACTTCAAAACGCAGGCTGTTTTCTTCCACGGTGCCGCGCGTTTGGCCATCACGAATGTCATCCTGCCGCAGAAAAAATCCCTCCGCCCGCTGGATATGTTCATCCGAGCGGAATACGACCCGCGTGACCGGTAAAACTTCCAGCAGGGTATGTTTAATCCGGCCGATGCGTTTGAACATGGCCATGGAAAATATTTCCACCACCGCCGTGTCGCCCAGGCGATCCACAATCAGTCCTGGCAGGCCATCGCCTTCGGCATGAGCCACGCGGTAAGCGTTGGTGGTGCTGTCAAGCTTTAGCGTTTGCCGGCGAAGCTTGGCCGCCGCAGCCAGACGATCTTCCAGAAACGATTCGGTAATTTCCGCCTCGGTAAAGCTTACCATCCGCAACGCCAATTGCGATTGGGGGTTAAACAATCCCACGCCAAACAGAACACCGTCACGGTCATAAACCGTAACCAACTCGCCGGCGGCCAGGCCGGGCGAAGTTTTGCCCACCATTTTTTTAAAGATGGACGTGCTGAAAACGGCATTGCGCAGTTGCACCCATCCCAGCCCGGGACGGGGCGAAAATGCCGCCAGCCGGCTGCTGGGCGCTTCGATGGCATCTGAACCGCCGACGTCGGTATCTGCGGTAGGCAGGCTGGGTCGCCGCCGATGGTGTGAGACAAAATGTCTTTTATTATTGCGTCCCTGCATATATCCGCCTGCAAAACCCTGTGACCGCCGCAGATTGTACCGCAACCTGCAAAAGCTTGAAGCCCCGAAGATCCGCCGACACGCAACATTAGCGGACCCTGTGACGAGAAATCTGGAATCTGGAACCTGGAACCTGGAATCTGGAATTAAGCCCTTAACTGCGCCAGCGATTCCAAAGCCACGTAACTCCGGACTTCCAACTCCCGGGTCCGCGCTGACACTTCGCTGACAACACTCGCTGACAACCGCTTGCAGCAGGCGGCCCACGGGTTATAATGCAGAGGCTTAAATTCCCGCGAGGAACGTGTTGGCATGTGCTGACAGTATCCCGTTGTAAGAATGGCGAAAGGTATATAGGATAATGATCACAGAGGAAAAGAAGCGGCAAATAATCACCGATACACGCACCCATGAAAAAGACACCGGCTCAGCGGAAGTGCAGATTGCCCTGCTGACCGAGCGGATAAATGACCTGACGGGGCACCTCAAAACGCATAAGAAAGACTTTTCTTCGCGACGCGGGTTGCTCAAGATGGTGGGAAAGCGTTCCAGCCTGTTGAAATATCTGACCCGCACAGACCCCCAGCGGTATCAGGCTATTATCACACGCCTCGGCTTGCGTAAGTAACTTGCCCGGCCCGCCGGGTCCTGGGTTATTTACTAACCTTATCAGGATCAGGCAGTCACAGGCAGGTACAAACCGGCACGGGCCACCATGCGAAGGCATTTATCCCGGAGTCTTTTAGAAAATGCGCCAGATCCGTTGCCAGTACATGGCCTGATCCGGCGGCACGGTGGTTTGGATGCAAAAATGTTTTGCATTCGACTGGCTGGTTAATAGTCGCGGGAGTTGTTGTTATTCCCGCCGGTGTGGGATCCATGATTTTCCCGATTACGGTAATCGGGAAGGGATCGCACGAGATGTTGTTGTAGAAGTTGTTGGTAATCAGGTTTTTATTGAAGGACACAAAAATGACGGCAGTTAAAGTTGAGACAGAATTAAACGGTCGGAAATTATCCATTGAGACGGGGTATTTGGCGAAGCAGGCGGATGGCGCGGTATTGGTTCAGTTTGGTGATACCGTGGTATTAACCACCGTGGTAACCTCCGATCCGCGGGCCGGAATTGATTTTTTCCCGCTCACGGTTGATTATCGTGAAAAAACTTCCGCAGCCGGTAAATTCCCCGGTGGATTTATCAAACGCGAAGGCCGCCCCTCCACGAAAGAAACATTGACCGCCCGAATGATTGACCGGCCGATTCGCCCGTTGTTTCCGCTGGGCTATATGGATGAAGTATTAATTCAGTCCATGGTATTGTCTGCCGATGGGCAGAATGATCCGGATATTCTGGCGATGGTTGGCGCGTCCGCCGCGCTGGCCATCAGTAAAATTCCTTTTGAAGGTCCCATTGGCGCGGTGCGCGTCGGACGCATAGACGGCCAATTGATGCTCATGCCCACGCAGGCGGATATGGACGCCTCGGATATGGATCTGCTGCTGACCGGCACCGAGGATCATATCAATATGATCGAAGTTGGCGCACGCGAGCAATCTGAAAAATCAGTGTTGGAAGCGATTGAATTTGGTCAAAAGTTTATCCGCCAATTGGTGGCACTGCAACGTGATCTCATGGCTAAAGTCGGTAAGCCCAAGGAATGCACACTGCGTTCGGCACCGGCGGAACTGGTGAAAATTGTCGCCGGTTATTCCGATCGACTCCGGCAGGCCCGGCAAGTTCCAGGCAAGCAGGAACGTTACGAAGCCGTCAAAGTTATCAAAAAAGAAATTGTTGAAAAGCTTACCGCGGTGGATTCCGCCACCGGAAAGCCCTCCCATGACCCCGCTTTGGTGGCCAATGCCATTTCCCAAGTTGAAGAAAAGGTTGTACGGGATTTGATTCTCTCGGGTGTACGTCCGGACGGCCGGGATTATACCACGATTCGTCCGATCTCCGGGCAAGTGGGTGTGCTGCCCCGCACGCATGGTTCATCGGTATTTTGCCGGGGTGAAACCCAGGCTCTGGTCACCACCACCTTGGGCACCGGTGATGATGAGCAAATTGTCGACGGATTGGGCGAGGAATATTCCAAGAAATTTATGCTGCATTACAACTTCCCGCCGTTTGCCACCGGGGAAGTCAAGCGCATCATGGGCCCCGGCCGCCGGGAAATCGGACACGGAGCCTTGGCCGAGCGTTCACTGGAGCCCGTGCTGCCTTCGCCGGATCAGTTCCCGTATGTGATTCGTGTCGTATCCGATATTCTTGAGTCTAACGGCAGTTCCTCCATGGCATCCGTATGTGGCGGCACCCTGGCCCTGCTGGACGCGGGCGTACCGCTGATCCGTCCGGTTGCCGGTATCAGTATCGGTCTGGTAAGTGAAGGCGGCCGGGAAGTGCTTCTGACGGATATTCTTGGTGAGGAAGATCACTTCGGCGATATGGATTTCAAGGTTTCCGGTACCACAGTGGGGATTACGGGAATTCAGTTGGATTTGAAGATTCACGGTTTACGCATTGATCAAGTCGCCGCTACGCTGGAACAAGCCCGCGTGGCGCGGTTACAGATATTGGAAAAAATGCGGGAAGTGATTCCCACGCACCGGGCGGAAATTTCCCCCTTTGCTCCGCGCTTGCTGACCATTCATATCAATCCTGAGAAGATCGGTAAAGTCATTGGCCCTGGCGGCAAAACCATCAAGAAAATTGTGGAAACAACGGGTGCCAAGATTGACATTGAAGATGACGGCACGGTCTTTATTTCCGCATTGGGAATGGCCGCCGCCGAACGTGCCCGCGAGGAAGTTGAACGCCTCACGGAAGATGTAAAAGTTGGAAAAATTTATAACGGCAAGGTATCGTCGATCAAAGAATTCGGCGCGTTTATTGAAGTGATTCCCGGAGTTGATGGCTTATGCCACATCAGTGAATTATCCGATAAATATGTCAAAAACGCCTTGGATGAAGTGAAAATGGGCCAGGAAGTTCGCGTCAAGGTCATTGCCATTGATGATCAGGGCCGCATTAAGCTTTCCCGCAAGCAGGCCATGCGTGATGAAAATCCGCAGCCCACGGCAGCGGCCCCCGCAGTTGCCCCGGCTCCGGCACCGGCAGCGGCATCGGCACCCTCGGCATAAGGCAGGCCCGTGCCAAGCCATGGATAATTACCGGGCGGCAATTTGGTAACGCAGGCGTCCCGCCTGCCCTCGGTGTGTTTGCCTTGGGCGGGATGTCGGTGGTACCACAGCTTCCATCGCCCGCTTGTTGACACGGAGATCGCAGTATTCGCGGCGCACCATGACCGAGCCTCCAGCACATCTTGGCGAAGTAACGGTGCGACCGGAGGATTCGGCCGCTGATCATTCCGCGCGGGAACGCGATCGCCTGGCGCGTTTGCAGCAACTGGCACGCCTGGGCGAACTGGCCGGCGGATTGGCGCATGAATTAAAAAATCCGCTTTCCACAATTAAACTGAACTTGCAATTGCTGCAGGAGGACCTCGTGGGCCTACCCGGGGTGGAATCCAGCCGGGCCAGAGTTTCAACCCTTCGTAAAGAGGTGGATCGTCTGGGCCATACGCTGGATGATTTTCTTCGCTTTGCCGGTCGCTTGGAACTGCATACCAAACCTACGCGGCTTAATGATCTGGTCCGGGATTTGGTCGACTTTTTTCGCCCCCAATCGCAAGCCTCCAACATTCGACTTCATACCAGTTTGTGCCAGGAGGAACCCGTATGTCTCCTGGACCCGAATTTGATCAAACAGGCCCTGTTGAATCTGATGCTCAATGCGGTACAGGCTATGCCGGAAGGGGGGGACCTGATTATTCGCACGCATGTCGATCAATCGCGTGTTTTCCTGGATGTAGCCGATACGGGATCTGGTGTGGCACCGGGTGCGGAATCGCATATTTTTGAAGCCTATTACACGACGAAAAAAGGGGGCACCGGCCTGGGGCTGGCCACCACGCGCCGCATTATCGAAGAGCATCGCGGACATATTTCCTTTACCAGTGAGCCGGGTAAAGGAACCAATTTCCGTCTTGATCTTCCGCTGCAATAACTCACCTTCCGGAAATGCATTGAACGCTCTTGATAAAGCCTCCCACTTCGCCGGCGGTATTACGTAAACGCGCCGCACAACTTGAGCAAATTTCCCGCCGCAATTATTTCGGTTTTACGCCGCAAAGAATAAGCACGGTGGGAATTAGATTAAAACAGGCGTGCATGGTAATGTCTGTCCAGATATTACCGGTGCGTTCGTAAATATATCCCAGGGCCACGCCTAAAAGAAACAACACGGGAAAATACTCATCATACCCTTTGGCAACTGCGAAGTGCATGCCCGCAAATAGAGTGGCTGTTATCAGAATAGCGATCCAACGGTTACGCGGAATCCACGCATCCGTCGGCCGGCGATTGGCGGCTGGCTCTTCGGCGGCCACGGCTGAAGCGTGACGTGTGCTGGTGAAAACGGCTCCCAAAAAATGTATAACCTGCGCGATCGCCGGCCGACGCGTGCCATCTGCCGGTTCCTCGGCGGCGCGAGCCGCAAGAAATGCCAGTTTTTGGCCCAGCCAGGATTGAATCAGTCCGCGGAAAAATAGTTCCTCGGAAATCGGGGCAGCCACCACAATTAAAAACGATAAAAATGCCAGGCTCGTTGCCGAGTGATCCGTTGCCAGCGCCTTGAGCATGGGATGCACGGGCGGCATTTTGTGCGTGATGTGCGTGGCCAGCGCTTCGGTCACAGCCAGAAGGGAATATAAAATCGGTGTGATGGCGACAAAGCTTAAAGCGCCAACGACAATACCTTTGGGAACAAGACCGACGGAAGCTCCCAGGCCGGATATTCCGTTTTCAAAGAATCGCGAGCAGACCAGGAAAATTGCCGCCACGGCGGCAATTCTGCCAATAACATCGGCAAGGCTCGCGGCCTGAACCATGGGCATGAAGTGCAGCGCAACAGGCGCGGAAAGGAACGTAAAGAAAAAATAGAGCATGAGGACAAACAATATAAACAGGTAATCCAGCGTATTTCGCCTTACCGGCGCAGTCGTCAGGGGCTTGGCGGAAAATACGCCGGTAAGGATCAGGACGGAAAGGCTTATTGCCGATAGAATTGCTAAAATGACGTAGCCGGCAAGCATGGATTGAGGATGATGAGTCGGTGGATGGATGTGTTAGTCTCCAGAAAAAGGAATATACGCTGAATATTCTCCAGAAGATCGTCGAAACCAAAAAGCGGGAAGTCGCCCAGGCCATATCGCGCGTGCCCTTAACCGAGCTTCAGGCGCAATGCCGTGACATAGAAGCTCCCCGAAATTTTTTTGCCGCCGTGACCCGCGAACCCGTGGGCCTGGTCAACGTTATCGCGGAGGTAAAAAAAGCATCCCCTTCCGCCGGCATCATTCGCGGAGACTTTGACCCCGTCGCGATAGCCAAAGCATACACCAGTGCGGGGGCCGATGCACTATCGGTACTGACGGATCAGGAATATTTCCACGGCTCCCTGGATTACCTGCGGCAGATTCGCCGCGAAGTACCCATTCCGATCTTGCGGAAAGATTTTATCATTGATCCGTATCAGGTGTGGGAATCTCTGCTGGCCGGCGCGGATGCCATTCTTCTGATCGCGGAAATTCTCGATGACGCGGTGATGATGGATATGCTGATACTGGCGGCGGAATTAAGGCTTACAGCCCTGATAGAGGTTCATGAACTCGACAGTTTGCTTCGCGTGCTTAATATGCTCGGCTTTCCGATGCGCAGTTACAGCCTGCTGGGAATTAACAATCGGGATTTAACAACCTTCAAGGTCGATCTGGTTAATTCGCTGCGCTTGGCGGAATTTGTCAACGATAAAGCTGTGCTGGTGTCCGAGAGTGGAATTCGGGATCGATCCGATATTCAGCGATTAAATGCGGTTGGTATACGCTCGGTGTTAATTGGTGAAACTCTCATGCGCAGCGGCGATATTGGTGGCACGATGGCCAATCTCAAAGGCATCATGCGGCAGAGCTGACTGATCCCCTGTATCTCAGGCCAGTACGCCTTCGTATGTGTCCGTGCTGATCGCACGAATTATGTTGGTGATAATCAGCCAGGCAATCGCCAAACCAGCAGCCAGAAGAATCCATTCCAAGCCTACCGTCACTGTGGAATACCGTGCGACGGCAGTGGTCGTTGATTCCGCCGTAGAGCTAACGGTCGTAGTTTGGCTGCTCGCCGAGAGGCCCCAAAGCAATCCCAGGATAAAAATGCCGGAGATAAGCACCGTAGCTGTGCCGGCCATCGCCCGCCAGACACGGTTCATGCGTTGCAACGACTTGGTGTGCCGAACCACCATGCCCTGTCTTTTTTGCGCCTGATGCATAGCCGTGGCGGCAATATCAATCCGCGGCACATGGATGCCGACTAAAGCAAAACTTTGACGAATTGCAGCGTCCATATCCGCGGCGGGAATGTCAAATGATTTTTTCATGGCTTATACCTCGCAAGGCTTTCGGATAACTCTCGCCGGGCGCGAAACAAAATGGTTTTTATCGTGCCGACCGGGTGCCCCGTAATTTCCGCTATTTCCGGCAGCGGCAGGTCGTCCTGATAATATAATTTTACAATCATCGCCGTCTGACTGCCCAGCGCCGCAACACATCGCCAGATATTTTCGCTGGTGTCCGCTTCTTCCACGGGGTCGGACACGTCCGCGGCGGCAAGAGTTTCCGGTAAATGGCCGTGCGTATGCCGGGCATCCCGTTTTCGCTGCCGCAATGCCGTACGGAAGGCAATCTGGTAAATCCATGTTCCCAGAGCGCAGCGCCCGTCAAAGCCCGGCAGCGCCAGATAAACCGCGGAGAAAATATCAGCCGCCGCCTGATCGACATCCGCCCCGCGCAGCCCCACGGATTGGCACAAGCTGAAGATACGATCTTGAAATAGCCGCACCAGCTCCGCAAATGCCTCCGCGTCACCGGCTCGCAGGCTCGATAAATCCATCGGTGTGTCCAGCAATTCCATCACCGTACCTCTTCGGTTGCACTATTAGTGTATCCGGAATCGTGAACGGTTTGGAAAAATATCTGGATTTTTGAAACCACAAGGCCGCCGCGGTGTACCAAAACAGTGACCAGTTTGCCGTATAGGCAGAAAGGATGGGTTATATGCCACCATTTCCACCACCTTCGCATGCGCCGCTGGCGATGACGCTGGTCATTGCGGTGGCTGCCTTGATTGCCTGGGCAATGTTGCTGCGATGGCATCACGACCGGCAGCGCCTGGCGATTCTAAAATTAGCCATTGAAAAGGGCGTCACGCATCTTCCCACGACGCTGCCCATGTGGTTAAGCTCGTTGCGGCAGGGAATTATGTTGGCCACTCTGGGTGTGGCGCTACTGATCGTCGGGGGCGCGGCGGTGATTATGGTTCAGTCGTCCGAGATTTCGCAAACCCGTATGCTGCCCATGGGTGGGCCGCCAGGCAGCATGGGATTTGGGCCACGCACAATGCCCGCCGGTGGCGGGGGGCCGCTTCCAGGTATGACGCATGGCCAAGGGCGTGGTCCAGGCGATTTCCCTCCGCCGGGAGCAGGCAATGTGGGCCATCAATTGGCAATCCCCGGCCCGTTGCCCCCGCACCCCGGCTTTCGTGGTGGCAGGGGCAGATTTCCTCCCCGCGGTAGACTTGGAGCCAATCGAGGTTTCAACCCCATGATGGCCCGCGGGTTCCCGCCACGCCGAGGATATCAGCAGCGACTCCTGGGCTTGGGCGCGTTGGCCAGCGGCTTTATTCTCACCCTGCTAGGGGGGGCACGCATCGGCTTTGCCATGGTGGAACGCCGCTATGCGTCCGCCGAGGAGCTTCCATCCGGTGACGTTCCATCTCCTCCGGACCAAGGGGCGTAAATTTGAGATTTGAGATTTCAGATTTGAAATCCAATTCCTGGCATTTTGTATCCAAATAATGCCCTCCCGAAAACCTCGAACTTTTCGCCTCACCACCTGTTATGTCAATTGTGGCGGGGCGGAGCGCTTCGCGGCATCACATCCGATTGCATTCCGCGTACAACTCAACACTGCCGCATTGAGCCAATGTTCGTATTCCATGCGCTCTATCCAATGGCGTTGAAGCACGTTTGCAGGGCGGGATAGAGCATCGCAAATTTCTTGTGATGGATTTCATAAAAAGCGGAGTGTTTCGCATTCGGGCGGCTGCGGTTTTTGATTTTGATAATCTGGCCCGCGGCTTGTGGAACGTTATTCCATCGCCCACTGCCTACGCCGGCCAAAATAGCCGCACCCAGGGCCGCACCTTCACTGACGTTAATTGTAACCACGGGGGCCTGATACATATCCGCCTGCAATTGCCGCCAGAAATCACTGCGCGCTCCGCCTCCACTGGCTCGCACCTGGCCAATTGCAATGCCCATGCTGCGCATGATATCCACCTGCTCGCGCATGCCCATGGTGATCCCTTCGAGCGTAGCGCGTGCCAGATGCGCCATGGAATGTCGCGGCGTCAAGCCGATAAAGCAGCCGCGGGCATGCGGATCAGGATGCGGACATCGCTCACCGGTAAGATACGGGAGAAAAAACAGATTTTCTGAACCAGGTTTGGCGTCCTGGGCTAAATGAATAATCCGTTCATAAAGAGATCCGGGATCTTTTTTCTTGGCAATCAGTTGCGCCAGTTGCTCGGAAAAAAACGTATTGCGCATCCATTGCAGCGATCCACCGGCGCTAAGCATGCAGCCAAATACGCACCATGTATTGGGTAATGCGTGGCACATGGTATGTACCCGTCCCAACGGATCTGTCTGCGGGGCGGCGGATGCGGCAAAAATAACTCCGCTGGTGCCCATGGCGGCCGAAAGAATGCCCGGTTCCACTACGCCCGTGCCCACGGCACCTGCGGCTTGATCCCCCGCACCCCCCACCACGGGAATCCCCGCAGTCAGGCCCATGAGGCGGGCGGTAGTCTGGCTCACCTGACCGCTGATTTCCTGCGATTCGGTAAGGCGCGGTAACAGTCCCTGATCAATTCCCAACTGACTGATAAGCCCCTGATGCCATTGTCGCTTTTTCACATCCAAAAGCAGCGTGCCGGAGGCGTCAGAAACCTCTGAGGCATATTCGCCGGTAAGGCGATAGCGGATGTAATCTTTCGGCAGAAGAATATGGCGGCAACGCGCAAATTTTGCCGGCTCATTTTGCATGAACCAGAGAATCTTGGGGGCGGTAAAGCCCGTAAGTGCCGGATTGCTCACCATGGCCAAAAGCTCTTGACGGCCGCCGGCCTTCTCTTCAATTTGTCGGCATTGTTCCACGGTTCTCTGATCATTCCAAAGCAGCGCCGGCCGCAGAGCTTTTGGGCCGTCACCGAGAAATACGCTGCCGTGCATCTGACCGGAAAGTCCGATGGCCGTAATCTGTGAGGCCTTGAGCTTGCCTTTCTTCAACGCTTTGGCGGTGGCCAGCAGGCACGCTTGCCACCAGTTCTCCGGGTCTTGTTGTGTCCATCCGGCGCGCGGTGTTTGAAGCTCATGCGGGGATTCCGCCGCAGCGCGAACAATCCCGGTTTCATCCAGCAACAACGCCTTGGTTCCCGATGTGCCGATATCCAATCCCAACAGCGCCATAAAATCTCCACAATGTTTGCGATCAGCAATTCCCGTTGCCAGGTTACTGCAATATAGTGTACTGGCCAAAGCACCGGGCGTCACGCCGACATGAGCCGAGGATGGTATACAGCTAATGTCGCCGTAAGCGAGCGGTGATCGTATGAAGTGCCTCCGCTATGGCTTGGTGGCGCGGGCCGTCACAGGCGGTCCAGGAGATAATATGGCTTTGAGAAATTTGTTCATCCACCCGATTGCAGGCACCGATTACGGTTGAATGGTTGCGGCGATTAAAGGCCCGCGCAATATCCGGGTAGCTCATGTGGGTGTGAAGTCGCACCAGATACATGGCGATGGCTCGGGCTGTCGAAACCACGCGATGCTTGGATGAGCCGCTGATGAGTTCGGCGGTAATCGCAAAATATTCAGCACACGTTTTAATGATGAGCTCCACGCCAGGCGGTGTGGAAAAGTTCATGTGATCGCGAATGCCGCTTAGAGCACTTTGCATATTGTGCGCCAAATCGCCGACACTCTGCGTGCGGCACAAGTGGGCTACAGCCACGGCCTGCACCAGAAGTCCCTGAAGTTCGCGCACACTGGCGACCGGCTGCTGCGCCAGGCGCAGGAGCATGGCGTCGTCGCAATGCCAGTCGCGGCGTGCCGCCAGTCTGCGAAGAATGTCCAGCCGCGTGGGCAAATCAGGAGAATCAACGCGCGCCACCATGCCGCTGGAAAAACGGGTGCTTAACGCATCGGTCAAGGCGGAAATGCCGCGTGGCGCACAATCACTTGACAACACCACCTGCCGCCCGACGGCGTCCATGGCATTAAACGTGTGGAGAAACTCTTCCTGCGTATGTCTTTTATTCATGAAAAAATGCACATCATCCACCACCAGCAAATCTACCTGCCGGACACGACGGCGAAAAGCCTCCGTGCGATGCAGCCGAATGCTTTCAAGATAATCATTGGTGAACTGTTCTCCGGTGATATACAGCCATTTCTTGTTGGGATGCAGCGCTTGAAAACGTCGGCAAATGCCCTGAAGCAGGTGGGTTTTTCCCATGCCGCAGTCGCCATGAATAAACAGCGGACTGTAATGCCTGCGCGGTTCTTGAGCCACGGTGCAGGCGCATTTATAAGCGAGCTGATTGGTCGGACCGACGACAAACTCCTCAAGCGTGTAAGCGTCGTTAAGGCCCCGAGTCTCCGCGGGAACTCCTGGCGATGTTGCCACGGGAGGAACTGCCCTGGCCAGTGGCCGGGGCGCTGGAGCTAATTCCGCCGTTTCGATGAGGATGGTGACCGGGAATCCCAGCGATTCTTCGGCGGCGCATCGCAGATCGTCCATGAATTTATCGCGAATCCACTTGGCGGAAAAAGCATTGACCACGCGAAGCGTCAAGGTGCCGTCGGTGAATTGCCAATGGGTGGGGGCGGCGAACCACTGCTCAAAGCGTAAATCGCCCACGCGCGTTTGGAGATGTTTTTGAATAGTAAGGCACGGGCTTGAATCCAGAGCTGTTTCTTCCAACATCAGAACAGACACAGGCGACTCCTTTCCGGACATCAGGTGACAAACCTGTCCACGGCCGTTGAGCAACAACAACGAACCGTCCTGGTTCTTCACAGCGTCCGGCGGTCCATCGCCGGGATTCATTGAAAGCGAACTTACCGTATCCTGGCAAGCGCGAATTACATGCCCCTATTAAACAGGTTTTATCCAAAGTCTCAACAGCATTTTCTCCATTTTCTTTTCCACAATCATCCGAAGGCAAGCTGCACAAGCACTTATGAATCAAAAAAAATCTTTATTCACGTCTTACGCACACCGTATGAAAAATATTGTGGATAACTGCCGGAAGAACAGGACAATGTGGCCAATTGGCCCGATTTATCAGTGTTTACAGGGCGTTTTGCGGGTGGGTGCCGGGACAGTTTGCCGCTTAAGTGTGTGAATCAGGACCATGCGCTGGGCGGTTTGCCCAAATCGCAGCTTGCGATACAGATGCACCGCCGGCGTATTGGCGCGATCCACCGCCAGCGTAATACTGGCCGCCTGCACACGCATCGCGGTCAGCAGAACGAACTTCATGAGCTGGGTACCAAGGCCCATGCGCCGGCAAGGAGCAGTCAGTCCAAGGTAGACCAGTTCCAGAGTGGCCGATTCGAGGCGATGCGCCATCAACAGTACGCCCGCATTCCGGTCATTGTGTTTCAGTAAAAGCCAGAGTTCTGGATCAAACCCGCCGGCTTGATGGCCGTTGATGACATCGTCCATCGGACGCAAGCCACTGAGGCTGGGACAATCCAGGGTTTGATGGTAACTGGCCTCGATGCTCTGTGCGAATTCATTGCGAAGCTTTGGCGCATAGGTCACGAGGTAAAATTCCGGGGGCAATTCAAATGTCGGTTGAAACAGCGGTCGGCTGCGTCGCATATAGAGCAATGTTGCTAAATCCGAAAAATTCGCCTGACGATACAGTTCCGCAACTGCGTGCGAATCCGGCGCGAGAATAACCTGCCCCAAAGCCATGTCCGCGGCCTGCGCGGCGGCCACGGCGCGGCGGATGCACTGAACTTGCGCCTCGCATGCCAGGGTGTCGCGGGGCGCGGTTTGCGGTGCATAGAATAAGGCGGTTCGTCCGGCGGTGGGTACCCAGAGGCACGCACCAATAATGCGCTGATCCTGTATCGCCAGAATCTGCCGCGATGTATCGACCTTATGGCGCAGACAATAGTCGTCAAAGGCACTTCGCCGGTCGGCCAGATCGAAGGACATTCCGGCCCAGCGACCCTCCGCCTGGGAAAGAAGGCAGTCAATGCCCCGGCTAATAAGCCCACGATCCGTGGGCTGCACAAGTTCAAAGTCCTGACCCATGCCAACTATTATGGCACAGATTGGTCCGGCTGGTAAGCCATTTTTACAACGACCTTATGCTCCTGCCGATTGTCTACCAGCGTAATGCGCCGATCGCCCTGTACCACGCCATCTACTGAAAGTTCCACCACCGTATTTCCGCCCGCGGTAAAAGTAATGTGATAAAACGTTTCCCGATATCGGTAGTGCACGCGGAATTCACTCCAGGTCGCGGGCAAACGCGGTTCAAACCAGAGTTGCTCCCCGCTCTGTCGCCACCCGATAAACGTTTCAATGATCAGGCGATAGGTCCACGCGGCCGAGCCGGTATACCAGGTCCATCCACCCCGTCCCTGATAGGGTGCCATGGCATAAACATCCGCGGCCATGACATAGGGTTCCACACGGTATACCGATACTTTTTCCGGCGTGTCGGAATGATTCAAAGGATTAATAAGATTAAATAATTCCCACGCCTTGTCGGTCCGGCCCGCCATGGCAAAGGCCATGATGGCCCAGATGGCCGCGTGCGTATATTGACCGCCGTTTTCACGCACGCCCGGGAGGTAGCCGGCAATGTAGCCGGGATCCAGCTCCGGATGATCAAAGGGTGGATCGAACAACTGGATAAGTTTCGTATCCCGCCGCACCAGATGTTCATCGACCGCATCCAGGGCCTGTCTCTGCCGTGCCGGATCGCCGGTGTTGCTGATCACCGACCAACTCTGGGGAAGTGAGTCAATTTTGCACTGTATGTTCCGTGCGGAACCCAGCGGGGACCCATCGTCAAAAAAGGCGCGTAAATACCACTGCCCGTCCCAACAATGCTCTGCGATGGCCGTTTCCAGGCTCGCGAGATGCTGGCGGCATAAATCAACCGTGGCCTGGTCGGATCGACTTTGGGCCAGCGGCAGCATGTCAGAGAGCACCGTTCGCAGGAAAAATGCCAGCCAGACACTTTCACCCCGGCCCGCCAGACCGATACGATTAAATCCATCATTCCAATCACCACACCCGATCAGCGGTAATCCGTGCGCGCCCAATCGCAGGGATCGCTTGATCGCCCGCAGGCAGTGTTCGTAGAGTGTCCCGGTTTGATCGCTGTTTTGCGGCAAATCATACCACGATTCCTCGTGCTCACCGACTTCCGGTCCGCGCAGAAATCCAATGGAGGCATCCAAAACGCCGGTGTCACGTGTCAATGTCACATACCGGCAAACCGCCAGTGGCAGCCATAACAGATCATCGGAAAACTTGGTGCGCACGCCTCGGCCATTGGGTGGATGCCACCAGTGCTGGACATCTCCCTGCTCAAACTGTCGCCCCGCCGCCAGCAGTAACTGCTCCCGCAGCAGCGTCGGTTGCGACAACGCGGCGGCCATGGTGTCCTGTAACTGATCGCGGAATCCAAATGCGCCTCCGGACTGATAAAATCCGCTGCGGCCCCAGATTCGGGAGGAAATAATCTGATAAAGCAGCCAGCCATTGGCCAGAGCATTCACCGATGGATCCGGAGTTTCCAGGTAGATCCGCCCCAGCGTGGTATTCCAATATTGCCATACCGCCTCCAGCGCCCGGCGAGCGCCCACCGGCGTGCGGGCGCGTTCAATAAGCATTTGTGCCTGTGTACGATCATGGGCGGAACCAAGAATCCAGACAATTTCCTTCTGTTCTCCCGGGAGAATATCCACGGTGGTCATAATGGCCGCGCATGGGTCCAAGCGGGAACCGAGATTTCCCGATAGTCGCTGACGCAGCATGGCGGCCGGTGCCCGGGTTGAACCGTTGCGCCCCAGAAATTCGGTGCGATCAGCACTGATGGTGCGGCGATTCTCGCTGATATGGGCAAAAGCGATCCAATCGCCGAAATCATTGCTCCATGTATTGCGCGCCAAAAGGGCACCGGTGCGCTCGTCCATTTCCGTGACAACGTGCGGGCCGTTTTTAGCGCGGTTTTCGCCCAATGTCAGTTCCCAGTAGCCGCATACCGATAGCCGCCGGGTTCTGTCCGTGTTGTTTTTAAGTTTCAGCACATAGTATTTCACCGGATCATTGATATCGGCGTATACGAAAAATTCCGAACTGATTCCCTGTTCCCGGCGTTCAAAAATGCTGTAGCCAAACCCGTGTCGCACCAGGCACGGATTATTTCCCGCGACCGGCAGCATGGTGGGGGACCAGAAAGCTCCGGTCTGGTCATCGCGAATATAAAACGCTTCCCCCGACGCGTCAGTGACGGGGTCATCATACCACGGCGTAAGGCGATATTCGTGCGCATTGCCCCGCCATGTATACATACCGCCGCTGTCTGTAACCACGGTTCCAATTTCGCGACCGGAAATTACATTGCTCCAGGGTGCCGGCGGCATACGGTTGGGTGAAATGGTCATGACGTATTCGCGCGCATCGCGCGTAAAGCCGCCTATGCCGTTAAAGCGATATAAATCGGTGGGTGCTACCGGAGGCAACGACGGTTCTTTGGCGGGTTGGGATACCGGTACCAACGTGGGCGTGGAGAGTTCCGTGTCGCCGCGATGGGAATCCAGCACTTCCGCCAGACTGCCTTCTGTGTCAGCTATGACGATCGCCGCGGAAGCCAGCATTAAAGACCGATCTTCCGGGGACATCTGGTCAACACGTCGGATAAAAATGCCGCCGGGTTGATCCACGAACTTGCTGTCGGGCCCTGATGCCACGACAGCCATAATCTGGTCATGAAGCTCCTGACGGTATCCGGAACTATCCTGATTCCAGATCACCAGGTCCACGGCCAGACCTTTGTAGCGCCAGTAGGCGTGCGCTCTTAGACTCTGACGCACCAGCGATAAGTTTTCGCGATCACTGACGCGCAGTAGAAAAATCGGCAAATCCCCGGATACGCCAAAGCCCCAGAGTCCGGATTGACCGCGCTGATTCTGTCGAATCACCTCCGCGCCGGCTCGAAAACGTGGCCCGGGGAACAGCAGTGAGCCGGCTAAACGCCCGAAAACCTGAGCTTCCGCATCGGTGGCATTGAGTTGTCGCAACAATACCTGATTATGCGACCAGGCGAGTTCCAGTACCCGATCGGTGAATCGATGGTCGTGGTAGCGATGGTACAAGACTTCAATTTGTTCACGAGTGGCGGCAGCTCCCAGGATCACATCCACTGTGACGGTGGCATGGGGCTGAATGACGAACTCCCGGCGAATTGAAAAAGCGGGGTCCAGCACGGCACCGTCGACATTGGGCAGAGGCCCGGTCTGATCCATCGCCCGGGGGCTTAGGGCGCTGCGGCCCCGCCCCAAAAATGCCGCGCGGTCCGTTTGGTAGGAGAAGGCCGGATCGGGTGTAGCATGCACCGTTACCATGTGCATCATCCAAGGCGGATGCTCATCATGGCCGCGCGCGCGACGCGTCGCCAACAGCGTATGAAAATTCGGCTCCGCTTGCGTTTGCACAAACAAATTGCCATACGCCGGATGGGCGGCGTCGGCCGCGGGTAAAGCCAGTACCACTTCCGCATACGTGGTTAATTCAATCCGCCGCGCAACCGTGCCGTGATTGGTCAACGCAATGCGCCGTAGTTCTATATCATCTTCCGGAGAGACTGTCACCTGCATGAACATTTCAATCTGGCCGTCGCGGCGACGAAATTCCGCTTTACCCTCGGAAAATGTCGCTTCGTAGTTTTGTCCGCGCCGCAGCGTGGGTTGCACCGTCGCGGACCACCAGTTATTGGATTCCAGATCTTTTAAATAGCAGAATAATCCCCAATTATCCCGCGTAAAATCGGCATGCCAGCGGGTCAGGGCCAGGTTGTTCCAAATGGATCGGCTGCCTCCGGCGGCGGTAATCATCAGATGATAGCGCCCGTTGGACAGCAGTTGCACTTCCGGTTCGGGCGTCTGACCGGTGGTATACACGCGCCAGGTCAGGGCTTCTTCGGATACTGGACGCCGTGATTCAGCAACTTCCACGGCATGGGGATAAACCGGCATTGCCTTGGGCGGCTTTTCCTGCAGCAGCAGATCACCGGAGCGTAACAGCGGATCGGCCAGAAAGCGCCGCTGCATCGGCTGATTCAGCAGAAAGGCGGTAAGGGCCAAAAGGCTCATGCCTTCATGATGGACCATAAATGAGCGTACCGTCGCGGGTATCCCCGCTTTGACGGCGCGCTGCGGTGTATAGTCAATGGCCTCATAAAATCCGCAGTCTCCCATCTGCCCTTCCTGCTCCAGTCGCAACAAATTCCGCGCAGCCTGAAGCGGGCGAACCATCAAAGCCAGAACAGCGGCATACGGAGCAATGACCAGATCCTCGGAAAGCCGGCGCTTAAATCCCAGCCCCGGTACACCAAAGGCTTTGTACTGATAATTCCGCTGGGCATCGGTGGCGTTGTAGCCGGACTCTGAAACTCCCCAGGGAATTCCCCGTTCGCGTCCGTATTCGATATTTCGATCCACGACGGCGCGCATCGTCTGATCCAGCAGACTGCCCTGATAATTCGGCATGATCAGAAGCGGCATAAGATATTCAAACATCGAGCCGCTCCAGGACAGAAGGGCAATGCGTCCGCCCAGACTCGTGAGTTGCCGCCCCAGCGCAAACCAGCTTTCCTGCGGTACTTGGCCGGTGATAATGCCAACGTATGTGGTGAGTCTGGCTTCGGATGCCAGGAGATCGTAATAGCCCGCATCCAGACGGTTCTCATTAACGCGAAAGCCGATGGAAAACAGCTTCCGGCTCTGCACAAAAAGAAGTCCAAAATCCATCTTCGCCATGGCCGAGCACTGGTGCTGCATATCTTTCAGACTCGCCAGCCGATCTTCCATACGCCGCAAGCCTCTCTGAAGGCTCGCCGATAAATTTCCGTCAACCAGCTCAGGGGTGGCCCCGGCGTGCCCTGAAAGCAAGGCGGTCAGGGCGGTCGCCTGTCGGCATGATTCCACCATGGCGGAAAGAGACTCGTTGTTTTCCAGTTCCCGCATGATCCGGCACAATTCCGCATACGCATCGGCGTTCTTGCCGGAAATTGTGGTCTTGGCTCCGCCCAGGGGCGGTAGTAAAATCCATGGGGCCAATTGGGTTATATCGTCAAGGAATTCCCGATGCATCGCTTCCAGCGCGGAGAGCCACCAGTTCGCCTGACCGCTACCCGCGGCGGGCGCGGATAAACTTAGGTCCTCAACGATATTCTTTCCCCGCCGAAGTTGATCCAGAATATCCCGCAAGCGATGCGGACTTTGCGCGTAGATGTCAAATAATTGAGCGCTGGCGGTTTGTATTTGTTTCAGATGGGTTGGGTCCGGGGTGTGCTGCGCATCTCGCGGGGGTCCCAGGCATCCGGCTTCATGCTTTAGCGCCAGAACGGTATCCAAAATTCCCTCGTTGAACCGCGGAGAAATTAACGGCGCGTCCGCCTTTTCCTCCAGCGCGTAACGCATCAGCAGAAGGTCGGCTGCCAGATTTCCGCTATCCACCGTTGACACATACCGTGGTTCCAATGGTTCCAGTGTGTCGGTGGCATACCAGTTAAAAAAATGGCCCCGGTAACGTTTTAATGTTTCCATCGTGGCCAGTGTGGCCCGGGTCCGCAGCACAAACGTGCCGCAGGAAATCCAACCGAAATCCAGCGCCGCAAGATTGGCCAAAAGCGCCATCCCGATATTGGTGGGACTGGTGCGGCGTGCCAATACGGGCACCGGATATTCTTGAAAATTATCCGGTGGCAAATGATGATCGGCGGCCGTGACATATTGCTCAAAATACCGCCACGTCCGCCGCGCGGTCATGCGCAAAAAGTGCTGCGTTGAGCCATCCATTTCAAGCGTTGTCCCTACAATGGGACGGCTAAGTACCCAGGCCGCCATGGGCGAAATAAGCCATGCCAGCAGAAGCGGTAAAGCGTCCAGAAGCACCGGCCTGCGAAGCGCGGCCAGTAGGCAGAACCCGCCCACCGCTATAACCGGGCCGGCCCCCATCGAGAGAAAAGTCCTGCTAAGTGATGAAGATACGGTGCGTTGCACGGCACTGCTGGTTCGCCATTGCAGGAGCCGGCGGCGCGTAATGGCCATACGTACCAGGGAACGCACGATGGCATCAGCGCTCAAGGCGGCTTGAAAAGCCAGGAAGGTCAATTCCAAGGCGGAAATCACAATCTGTCGCCCGAATCCCAGGCCCCATAATCGCAGATGGGTCTCCAGGGGTAACTCCGGACTTTTTCTCACCAGTTCGCATAGCGCGGTAAGCAGACCCGGAGCGGCGATAGCCGCTATCAGCGCCAGGGTCCACGCTCCGGGATCGGGAAGAATCAGCCAGGCAATAAACAACATGATGACGGTGGCCGGCACGGTACAACTGCGTCGCAGATTATCAAATATTTTCCAGCGCGACAGCATGGAAAGCCTGTTGCGTCTCCACATTCGACCTGCGCCGGGCACCCATGGAAAAAGCCAGCCGGCAATTTGCCAGTCACCGCGAATCCAGCGATGGCGGCGGTTGATTTCTGCGCCATAGTGCCACGGATGATCTTCAAAAATCAGAATGTCGCTTGCCAGTCCGGACCGCAGGTGGCACCCTTCCAGCAGATCGTGACTGAGAACAAGATTTTCCGGAAGCCGGCGGTACATGACGCGTTGGAATATGTCGATATCCAGAATGCCCTTGCCGATAAAGGATCCCTCGCCAAACAGGTCCTGATAGATTTCGGAAACCGCCCGCGTATACGGATCAATGCCCGGGTCGCCGGCATACAACAGGGAAAAGAGAGAACGCTGTGACGATGGCAGATTGATCGCTACCCGCGGCTGGAGAATGCCGTAGCCTTCCTCCACCAAACCGGTTCGAGCGTTGATAAGCGCCTGATTCAGGGGATGGGCCATCGTGCCGATAAGCTCAGCCGCCGTGCCGCGGGGCAACTGTGTGTCAGCATCCAGCGTGATGAGGTATTTGGCCGTTCTCAATAACGCAAGCTCCCCGATAATGATCAGAAAAGCCTCCTGTTGATCTGACCGCAGCACGTTGATGAGATCTTCCAGCTTGCCGCGCTTGCGTTCATAGCCCATCCATATTTTCTCAGCGGCGTTGTAGCGGCGGGGCCGATGAAACAGGCAAAACGGCCCGTTATCCGCATGGCCATATTTTTTATTAAGCATTTCAATGCCATTGACCAGCTTGCCCAGCAGGGCTTCATCTTCCGGCATGACCTGGTGCGGGGCATCGCCGAAATCCGAGACCAATGCAAAAAATAAATTGGGATCGCGATTGGCCAGATAGCGCACCTCCAACGATTCCAACAGGTCCTGAATTTCCGATTCGCTGTCGGCCATGCAGGGAACGGCAGTCAGTGTGCGACAGGAATCAGGGATATTCTTTGAAAAATCCATGCGCGGCAACGTCTGTGGAGCAATGATCAAAGACGCCACATAATGCACCAGAACCAATGAGAACTGGCTGATTGGGAAAAGCGCTAAAACTCCCACCATCAGCGCCAGCCATCCATGGGTGGAGGCCATCATCACCAGGGGTAACGTTAAGCCGATGGTCACCAGCGCCACAATGCCTGTATACAACGCTAAAGGGCGCTTGCCGGCCCAGCGGTTGAATTTCTGCGCCAGCGGGGCCTTGACCTTGAGAACCTGCTCCAATTGGTTCAGGCCGGCACCGATGAGATAATATCCCACATGACATTGTCGATCCGTGGGCGGTCGAGTCTTGGTTGCATTGGCCGCCAGATCTATCGCTGCGCGGGCAGGCAGCATCTCGGGAAGCAAGTTGGAAGCGGCGAGGTTTTCTATAACGTGGCGATACGTGTCGCGGGTCTGGAAGTCCATGGCCGCGTAGATGCCCGCTGGATCTTCGCGCAGCGTTTTTTCAACCGCACTTTGGCTTTCGACAAATTGCCGCCAATCCATGGCGTCGATAAAGCGCAAACTGCCGAAACAATTCCCCATGGATATCTGGTCCGCGGCCTGCCGACGACTTTGCCGCTGTACCAGCAGTTCAAGGGTTTCACTGGATCGGGCCACAAGTTGACTGATCCAATTCAACGCCAGGGCCAGGGAAGCGTTTTGTCCCTGTAAACGGCGTACCAGTTCGGTGATAAAAGCGCTGGACAGAGGTGGCTCGGCTTTTACCATCGCGGCCAAGGCTACAATCGTATCATCAGGCGTTTTCTCCGCCGCGTCGATTAACTGATTCGCCCAATAGTTGGCTGAATTTCGATGTTGGCGGGCCTTGGCGATTTCCGCGGCAACCCGGCGCAGGTTTTCCACCAGCGCCAGACGCAGCATAATCGGTACCGCCCATAATTCTCCCAGGCTCAGCGTTGCAATCCGCTGGTAACCCGCCAGAAATCGGTCCAGTGCCTCGCCGTCCACCCGGCCGTCCAGGTGGCTGATGAGGCGCAGGATCAGATCATAGACGCGCGGATAGCCGGCGCGCGGGCCATTGCGCAGCCAGGGCAGCTTCACGCTGTATCCTTTGGGAAAATGCCGCTGAATCAGGCGAACCTGTTCCTCCACGAGATAAAAATTATCCAGCAGCCATTCGGATGCCGGCGCAATAATCTGATCGTTGGCCACGGCGTCACTGATAAGCTCGTACGTCTGCGTCAAGACCACGTTATTCTCAGCCAGGCGGGCCAGAAGAATTTCCGGCGCGCCACTGGGTTGAACCTGATGTTCTCTAGCCAGTTCTTCCGCCAATTGTTCTAACTGACTAATGCCCAGCAGCTCGGCGCGCAACGGTTCTTCAGTTTGTCCGGCCGGTACCGCGTCCGACGGTGTGCGTTGAAATAAAACCTTTAATAATGGCCCACGATTTTTACCCAAATACTGGCTCCAATTCAGTGACGCATTCCTTGCTGACAAGCCGCGCTCAATGCGATCAAAACAGCGGTTATTTGGATAACGTCGCAGGTTTGAAATTTTCCGACATTGCCGGATGCCCCGTCCACGGCTTATTTTGTCTTCATCCCCCGATTAATTAATAGACCCCTGGCCCATCATTGTCAAGCATTTTTTCCAGAAGTTTTTTAGAAACTTTTCAGCACCGGCGGGCCTGAAGCTTCGGATGGTTGCTGAAGGGCTGTTGGATCAGCGCGCGGACTTGGCGCGGTCATCGTGCGTCAGCCGGCGGGTTGTTGTGCCGAAGAGCGTGGCTCTTCCGGCGGCGGGGCGGGCAATTTGGCCGTCAGGCGACTATTAACAATGCCGCCGATGACAGCCAATGTTAATTCCACAAGAATTTGACATACGCGGGGAAGTGCCACAACCACCACCACCAATTCCGGCGAACCAACAAGCGGTGCTATAAACAGTGCCTGCACCGCCTCGCGCACGCCTAATCCACCCGGCAGCAGACTGAACATGCCCAAACTTACCGATAAGGCAAATACGCCGATGAGTTCAAACGTATGCAAAATGCTCACGTGGTGCACGCAACTTACCGCCATCCACAAGCCCACGCCGCCCCACAGCCATGTGGGTAAAAACATCACCACGGCATAAATCATGTGCTTTAATTTAAACCGGCGGCTTGGTGGAATGGCGGCTTTACCCATGGACCGCAGGGCGGTGTTGATAATCCAGAAGAAAAACGGCGGATAAAACAATCCCAGCAGGCTCGCCATGATCAGGCCGCAACCCAGCAGATACAGCGGATGATTTCGCGCCGCCACCACCAGTGCCGTTGAACCCACCAAGCCGCCGGAAAGCGTGTACATGGCGTTTTCCAGAAGCGTGGACAGCAAGCAGGTTTCCCGGGCCATCCCCGCCCGATGCGTGCGTTCCAAACGCATCAACACCAGCAGCACCTTGCCAGGGGCATATTTGCCCATCTGGCTGAAGGTATAGGCTCCCAGCAGCGGCAGCACCGGACTGCGGTCGCCCATACGCCGCGCCAGCCACAGCCAGGTCAGAGCGTTGGTGGTCATAATGCCGACAAATGCCAGGGGGATAATCGCACAGTAACGCCAGTCTATATGGACCGGGTGCTGCCCCACGGTGTGCCAGGTTTGTTCCAGCTTGATGCCCACAAACGCGAACACCGCCACCATCACAATGAGTTTTAGAATAAAAACGCCGGTTTTTTTTGTCACTGACAATCGTCCGTGTTGCAAATATCATCCGCGCGCCGCCCGAGCCCAGTACCGCTTTTCCAGCCCCTCGCCAACGCCGCACGACTCCTATTATGGCGTAAACGCTCCCGCTTGTCTGTTTATGCAATACCCCGCGCCGAAACAAAGGTATCGGATACGAATGGCACTTCTTCCGCAGTTGGATTTCCACCCTTTTGGCCGCTGGGGCATGAGGCCAGATCTTCCGCGGCGGTTCATAGTTTTTACCGGTCTTCAGACCAATAGCCTCCGGGCAATAATCAGAATGCCGGCAAGTATGGCGGCGGTGCCGACGAACCGTGCGATCTTGTCGCTTTGCGGCAGAAGCCTTTCCGCTGTGATCACGGCCTTGACTCTGCGGCCGCCCGAATCTGTTCCAGTATCTCACCCCAGCCCTTGGTGACGTTCTCTTCGAGTTCCGGTTCCATGAGTCCCATGGCCCGGTGCGTGAACTTCAGCAAAATGCCGCCGGATTGTTCGGTGAGACGATATTGGATATGCGAGATCGCGGGATAGGACATCATCAGAGGTCCCGCGATTTCCAGGAGTTTGGGCGGTTTAATGACTTGCACATGGCCCCAGAGATGCCCGGCGTTATTGCCCAGATCGCGGTACCAGCGCCCGCCCGGCCATGGCTCGAGCTTCAAATTCAATGGCTGCAAGGGGCCGTGTGGCTCCAGCACGCTCTGGAAGACCACCTCCGCCGGAGCCGCGATCAGCAACTCTTTGACAATGTGGAAGGTTCTGATGGTAGATGGATTGGCTTGTGCGACCATGATGTTACTCCTTAGAATCATGTTGATGCCCCGGCGCGGAACGATTCCGCGCCGCAAGGTCCCGCGCAGTTGTTTCGGCGGTTTCTTTTATGCCGGCCAGGTGATCGGTCCATAACTGTTCAAAATGTTGGATCCAATCGTGTACCGGTTTAAGCTCGTCCACGTTTAATTCATACAGTCGGCGTTGTCCGGCTTTATGAACGGTAACCAGCCCGACTGTCCGCAGTACGCGCAAATGCTTGGAGACCGCGGGCTGCGGAAGCTTGAGCTTGCGCACCAGTTCGCTGACATCCCGGCAATAGCCACGGGCCAGCAGATCCACGATCTCCCGTCGCCGGGGTTCGGCAATGGCGTTAAAAATATCGGAAGTTGTTGCAGCTCGAGCCATGGCGATATTATATTCCTATTAGGGAATATGTCAAGTGTCAGTGAGCCGTAGTTACGCCCTTAAACGTCCGAAGGGCCTGAGATCCACAGATGTTACGCATGTCGTGACTCTTTGAGATTATGCGGCTGGAGCCTCGGGGGTACTGGGAGAGAATCCTAACGCCGACATCGGAGTTTCACCTACGCGCAAATCGGTGAGCTCCTGATAGGCAAGGGTCTTGCAAACGGCGATGATCATTGGCGTGATACTTATGGATCACCCAATGAAAGCCGACAGGGCCGGCGGGTGATTCTGAATAATCCATCTTGCCCTCGCATGGCCGGTAAAGGGTGGCAGCTTCCCTCGCCGGCCATGCACTTTTTTATGGCAAAACTTTTGGGTGCCCCAACAACAAAGCCGGTGTCGCACGCTGTGCGGCACCGGCTTATAGGCAAATTCCAAGGCCGGGGATTCTTTCATACTCGCGACGTTTATCCTACCGTTTGGGGGTGGAGTTCCAGTTCCCCAACGCTGCGACGCCCGGCAAATCCCGCACTGATGTCATGCCAGAAATTAATGGTCGGCTCGCCGATCTGCCAGCATAAAAGTATGTCCCGGCCATTAAACCGGGATGGGAAATCCAGCAATCCGCGTGTAGGGTCTTTGAGTTCTACCCCTATGGCCGCTAATTCCTCCAGCAGGCCGCTAAGCTGTTCAGTCATAATGTCAAATTGCGCTTCAATGGCATTGGCCTGCTGGGCTGAGGGCTGTTCGTGGCTCGAAGCCGTCTGATGCACCAGTTTGCGGCGTTGTAGTTCAATGCGTTGAATGTCCATGGCAATGCGATTGACTAATACCAAAGCGCGGCGCGCTTCCGCCAGAGTAAAATACCGCTTGGGAGTAGGCTCCAAGGACTGTTTGTCATTATGAGGAGTTGCGCGGGTCATGTTTGTAACTGCCTTTCTGGCTTAAAACTACCTTGCCGGCGTTTATCATTAAACGCCTCTCCCTATAATAGCCTGCCAGAATCACAAATCGGCAAATTCATTCCCGGAACTTCAAGGAATGCTGATAATAATTTCTCTAGGAGCCTGTCCGAGTAATGGCCGGGATTGCGATGGGGCTGAAATGTCCCGTATGCGCGGCGGAGGATCGAGCTGACTCTTAATAATGAGTCTGCGAGATCCGACAACAAAGCAGACGGGGCATTTCAGGCCCACCCAGTAGCGTCCGGCCCGGTTTTTGCTGTGGGTTGATTTGCCGCGTGGGGGCGGTCGACGGCGTGTTGTGGGCG
>DAHVEJ010000039.1 GCA_027313145.1 Phycisphaerales bacterium
AACCTCCTTGTTCAATGACTGATCTATCGGTCCACATACGGCTAAAGCTTGAGCAAATATTGCGCTGTAGTACTAGTGGTAACCGGCCCTGGCGTGTTGGGTTTCGGTCCAAACGACAATGTTCTGGGCGACAATGTTGGTGCACTGCAGGTGCAAATTACACTCGGTTGAGCGTCCACGCGGGCCTGCGCGGAAGGATAACGGCGTTGCCACTTTGATAGAATTTCGTGGAGTTTCTCGGCACTTTTTACGGCATTGGTTTCCCAGTGCCGCAGGTGCACATCCAGCACAATAAAATCGGGAAATCGTTGGGTACGATCATGCAATACAGCAAGGGAAAAATAGGTATTCTCGGTACGCTGCTGGCAGGTGTACCGCCGGCTCTGGAGTACGAGGCCGTGTGCCGCGAGCCGAAGCATTGTTTGGCCTCCGGATTGTCGAGCGGGGAGATTGACATTTTCCTGTCCACCGTCATTGCCATGGCCGAGCCGGTGGAGTCGCATTTTCTCTGGCGTCCGCAGCTTCGCGATCGCGCCGATGATATCCGGAACTGTCGGTTGTGGCGGGCAAACTTTTCGCGATGTGGCGGCACGTTCAATGTGCCGGCAAAGATCACGGATGAGGTCGCCCGGAAAAATTGTCACGCCCGCCGGCATTCGGGATAGCTCCTATTATTTTCATTTCAAAGAACCGTGCAGGCCATGAAATAGTTGGCGGTTGAGTGCTTTACGGGTGGCGGTTCAGTTCTTCGATTTTTTCTAATAGTTCCTTGTTTTGATTTTTGAACCGGCGGTATTGGCGGATTTTTATTTTCCGCCAGCGCGTATGCAGGGCTTCTACATCCGGCTTTGGCTCGGGGGCGTCACGGTTGCGTTGCTCTTCATCCAGAAGAGCGAAGATCATCCACCATGGCGTACCGTTCCATCCGAGCATGATGAACTCCTCCGCTGGGCGAACTTTGATGAATTCCGACAACGCCGGACGATGGCCATCCATCGGGCACAGCAACAACCGGGTTATTCAAACATTTTCATCTGGTGGCGTTCGAGGCCGAATTTGCTGACGGTGTTATCCACCGGAATCGGATAGCGGCCGGACCAGCAGGCAGTGCAGTAATTCTGCACCGGTTGCCCCAGGCAGGATAACATGCCGTCAAGCGATAAATAATGCAATGAATCAACTTCAATAAAATCGCGGATTTGATCGACGGTTCGGCCATTGGCGATTAATTCCGTCGGCGTGGGAAAATCAATGCCGTAGAAACAGGGGTGGCGGATCGGCGGGCAGCTTACGCGCATGTGGATTTCTTTGGCACCGGCGCGGCGCAGGGCCAGAATCTTGCCGCGCGTGGTCGTGCCGCGGACAATCGAATCCTCCACCACCACAATGCGTTTGCCGCGCACCACTTCGGGGATCACGATTAACTTCATCTGCACTGCCAAGTCACGCATCTGCTGCGAGGGCTGAATGAAGGAGCGACCGACATATCTGTTGGGCACAATGCCCTCTTCAAAAGGAATGCCGCTTTGTTTGCTGTAACCCAGGGCGGCGGAGCGGCCACTGTCGGGAATTGGGATGACGATATCGGCCTCTACCGGGGCTTCAATGGCCAATTGGCGGCCCATTTTCTGGCGCACAGTCAGCACCGTATCACCAAAAAGCGTGCTGGACGGGCTGGCGAAATAAACGTGCTCAAAGGCGCAGTGTGCGGGGGTTTCCGGCTTTTCAACAAAATACCGGCTGGTCAAATGCAAACCGCTGATATCAATGGTGACTATTTCACCGGGGTGCACTTCGCGAATATAGGTGGCTTGAATGCTTGCCAGGGCGCAGGTTTCCGAAGCCACGCAATAATAGCCGTCACGGGTTTTACCGATCACCAGCGGGCGAAACCCCCAGGGATCGCGGCAGGCCTCAATGCGATCTTTAAATAAGAACAGGAAACTAAACGCCCCCTGTAAATGCCGCAGAACATGGGCCAGGGGATCGCTTTTTTCCTGATGCGTGGGCTTGGCCAGCATGTGAATGACGATTTCGGTGTCGCTGGTGGAATAAAAAATGTGGCCATATTTCTGGTATTCCGCGCGCAGGCGTGTAGCGTTGATTAAATTACCATTATGGGCCACGGCCACCTGGCCGTCACTGTATTCTTCCAGCAGCGGCTGGGCATTGCATTTGCGATTGGAGCCGGCGGTGGAATAACGGACGTGGCCAATGGCGGCGATTCCGTGAAGTTCCCGCAGGACGCCTTTGTTAAAAACATCGGCTACGAGCCCCAAGCCGGTGTGGGCGGTGATATATTGGCCGTCCGTGGCAGCGATACCGGCGGACTCCTGCCCGCGATGCTGCAGGGCATAAAGCCCGTAGTAGCAGCGTTCCACGGCATCGTGAGGCCCAGCGACGCCAAAGACGCCGCATTTTTCTTTCTTTTCATAATCGCCCAACACCTGCTGCAGGCCATCCAGCGATGTGGTCTGTGGTTGCAGGCAGGGTAGGGACACAGATGCTACGGTTTTCTTTTCAAGGCATTCTGGGGAATCCGACTCAATACCGCCCATGAGGGGAATCTCCAACTTCGGGGTACAACCATCGCAACCTGCGATGTAGATTTAATTATACACGTTCAGCCCGCCCTGCAAACAGCAGATTGTCAAATCCGGTGGATTTGCTTGAAATTCACCGAAGGGCCGGGTTGACGCCCCATCATTCAGTGTTGGGCCTCTGGCACCAGGTACCAGTTACGCCGAACCAGGACCGCCAGACGCTCCTGCGGCGTTAATACTCGCGGATCATACGCCAGGCGCAATCCCACGTCGGCAAAACCTCGGCTGGTTCTCCGCAAATGCCAGTTGATGGCGGCGGGTGCGGCGGGAGAAATTTTGCCCAATGGTGCCAAGGCAGATGCGCCGATAACCAGCATATTTTTTAAATCTGCGGGTGGCAGGAGCTTGTTGATCGCAGCGCTGTTAAAAGTGGTTGGAGTTTTGAACCATGTTTTCAGAGCTTGGCGGTAGGTTGAGGTATCATTAAAAACGTACACGGCGACATTTCCAGCCAGATCAGTAAAGACGTTTTGCGCTGCACCGGAAGTGACTGGTTCAAACCAGAGTACAGGATTCTTACTGGGACCATATTGATGCAGAAAGGGAGCCATAGCCGGCACAGCATAGTTGTATAAATCCCAGTATCGGGGAGTCGGCAGGCGGGCATCGCGCGTGGAGTTGACGCTCTTGAGATAAGCCACATACGCCGCCAGCGTTTTGCCGGGCACATGGGCGGTTGGGAAATCTTTCATACCATACATCGTGAAGGCCTCTTGCCATTCACTGGCGGTGGGCAGGCGGCAGCCCAGCAAAGCGGCCACATAAATGGCGGCTTTTGGGGGCAAATATTGAACCGGATCGCTTAAATTCGGCGGGCCGCCGAAAGCTTTACTCAGGTGCCCCCCCGCCTTTGCCAGCATATTTGCGGGATAACGCGGCGCGTTGTAAATCTGATTGGTGTTGGTAAACCAATGCTTGGCCAGTTCCGCCTCACCGACGGTCTGATTATAAACCCAGGTATGCGGACCAAAATAATTGCTGTTGGGTTTGATGAGATTATAGAAAGAGTTGGACGGCTTTTGGATAAGGTTATGGCTGGAATTCACCGCGTCCAAGAACTCCCCCACACTTAAATCCGTTGTGCATAAATAAAATCGTTTAACCCCGTTGGGATTCATGAGGCGAAATGCCAGCGTATAGTTACCCGATGGACTGGTAAAAACCCGGCCATGGTCAGGCGTTTTGGCCTGCTTCCATCCCGCAAGCGCCGGCCCGGAGGGCTGTTGTGCCTGATTGGCTTTGGCTTTAATAATGGCCTGAAGTCCCTGGTCAAAGGCTGTAACTTCAGCGGCCCCACGCAGAGATTCCATAGCCGGTTCCGACAACGCCAAAGCCAGTAACTGGTGCATGCCGGTCGCCAGATTCTTGGCCATTTCCGGCGTTTTTACGCCCACGGATTGCCTGGAAAATTGATAAAGCAAAATATTAAAGCGGGCTTGAGCGGTCAGGGTTTTCAGAGCCGCCAGATCATCCATCTGCGGGGTATGCGCCAGCGTCAGATGATAATCGGCGGCGGCGGTAATGGTTTGCGAAACCATCGTCGGCGTACGCGCCTGATTCATCCGCAGTTGCCATCGGAGGCGGTATTGGCGTTGTAATTTCTCCAGCAGCGCCCGTTTGCGATCGGGAGTCAGGGCGGGGTCGCCCGGCACAAGCTGATCCAACTGCGGCGGAATTCTTCGTTCTAAAACCAGCGGTGAATTCCCGGGCGACGCCGGAATCGCAGCAAGCCGCTGCCAGATAGCCCGAACCAACAATGCCTTATTGGCGGTAGCGGATAACGCCAGGCGGTAATCCGCCGGAAGGGCAACAGCCGATGCGGTATTAATTGCCGCAAGCTGTTGCAGTAAGGCGATTTTGGATTTTAAAGCGGCTTGCACATTGACATTGCGCCACCAGGGATTTTTCTCAGCAGATGCATACAGCGTAGAAATTGAAATACCGGGTGAAAGAGTATCTTTTGGAAGTCGGCATTGGCTTAATGCGGTGTCGATGTTGTTGAAATCGGCAAGAAGTTGGCGGAACGTCAGACGTTGTTGTGCCCAGTTAGCGACAAGCTTACGGGAAATAATCGGCGACAGCCCGGACCATGACAGCTTGGCGAACGCGTTATTAATGACAGCGGCACGAGCCGGTTCAAGCGCGGTTGAAATTGCCAGCTTATTCCACGGCCGGCTGAATTCCGCGTGAGCCTTCGCCAGATCGGTTGAAAAATCAGCCGCCAATACAGATCGGATATTGGCGCGTATGGTTCCAATACGTTTACTGATATCGGGCACCTGCCACCGCCGCGTACGGAGATTCGTGGTTAAGAGATTGTAGCTTTGCTGATTGGCTGCAATGGCCGATATCGGTGCCGGGGCCGGCGCAAAAATCACAGCGGTGATTTTTTTCAGATAGGCCGCGTTCACCGATGGATACCGGGAAATTCGCAGCACGCGGGGATTAATGCGGTAATGCCGACCAGGGGGCTGAAAGCCAAGAAATTCGGCGGCCCATTTTTTAATATTAATTTGCGAATCTATAAATGCTGTAACGGTCTGATTTAACTTCGTCAAATTATTCTGGGCGGTCAGGACGGTATGTTCAATGTCCAAACGATTTTTCCATATCCACAGATCATGGTTACTTACAGTGCGCAATTGCGTGCGCAGAGCCTTTAATTCCGCCAGATAATCCACCGTCGGCGGCTTAGGAAGTCGCAAAGCATGACCTATGCGCTGCTGAACTTTCCTGGCTTCAATATCAAATTGCACATGGGAGACAAGATAGGCATTTTCAGGACTGGGAAGTTTTCTATAACCAGCCAGATCGGGGAAATATTTTCCCGGCGAAAGTTTCATGCTACGCGGCGGTAACCGCGCCACTAAATCCCAGCGGATTTCTTTTCCATAAGCGGCCAAGGCCTTCGACTGTTTTTGGGCCGCACGCAGCAGTGATTCCGCGCGATTTTCCAAATTGGCTGAATCGGAGGATGCCGCCAGATATTGCCGCGCATACGCGGGAAAGGTACTGACCACCGGCTCTTTAACTTTTGAAAACCGTTCTAACAGAGTATCCAACTGCGGCCGGATCACGCTAAGCCGCCGGGCAGCGGATACTTGCGTAATCCAATGCTCGGCAGATAAGCCGCCAGAGATCTCGGCAAAACGCCTTAACTTCGGATTTCTGGCCCAGGATGTTTTATAAAGTTTCAGGAAGGGTGCCAGCGATTGATCATTTGGCATGGCTGCGAGAACTTGGCGATCCAGACTCAGTGCCGCTGTGTGCCAACCGCGCTTTTGCCATCGCCCCTGCTGCTGCCGCAATAGGGGGTACAGCTTTCCCAAAATACGCTCGGTCCGCATAAGCAGCACAATGGCATGTCCGAGTTTTTGCGCTTCGTGCGGATGCGCGGAGAGGTCTTTTTGAATTTGCTGATTTGACAAAAGCCCCGTGAATTCATGAAGAATATCATCCGGATTAAGAATAATCCCGTGCGCTAAAGCGGTATGAATGGGGGCAAATTCCGGCACTTTGGACAGAGCCTTGCGATGGGCGGTAAAGGCTTTAAACCATTGGGTGTAAGCGGCAGAATAGGGTGCGTACGCACCATTAAAGCGCGACATCTCTGCGAGTGTACGGGCATGTCGCAGATAGCCCAATGCCGCGATAACCAGCAGAATAATCACGGCGGCAACACTTAGATAAATAGGCTTGCGACTTTTCCGAGGTTTTAATTTAATGGCTCGGTCCAGAGCAGCGGCAATATTCCGCTCCGGCAGATCCTTGTTGAGCAGAAACCCGCAAAAATCGCTCCACGCTTTTCCTTCTGATCCTAAAGCTTTAAATTCGGCCATGCCCGGATCCAGGGGAGTCGTGGGCGTCCAGCGCCTTGCGGCAACAAGTTCACAGATCATGCGCCCGAGTTGCACAAGATCGTCCGATGCAACCGCATCAGCGTTGAAGACACTGCTTGCCGGATTGGATAACGCGATGCGCGACTGGGCGATCGAACCGCTGGAGGCGTAAATATGTTCCGCCCGCAAATTGCCATGCGTGCGGGAAGTAAGTTTCTGCGCGTCAAGCAGTGCGGTTAATACCGCGGTTGCCAGGTGATGCAGATCGGCGGCCGTGGGCTTTACGTGCAGGCGGATCAATCGGCTTATGGGCCAATCAAAGCGTTCCAGCACACAATATGCGCTAGTGTTGTCACTGGCCTGAACTTCAAAGACTTTGGCCCAAAGCGGTGATTGCCCGGCAACTAATTTCTGAAAATCATAACAGGCTATAAATTTCGATTGTGCAGCGCGCTGGCGCGTGGTGTTCCACAGATCCTCAGGCGGATTCAACTCCAGGACAACTTTGGCCGGAGATTGGGAATCTTCCAGCGCATAGCATATCCCCAAGGCCTGCCGGCTCAGGATATGATCGGTTTGATATTGACCGAAATTAGGCACCCGGCAATTCCATCACGCGTTCGCTGGCGGTTACGACTATACCACGCTTAACAAGCGTACCAAAAACAATCTCCAGACTTGCGATTCAGGCCTGGCTAATACCACCGGCATAGCCGGCGGCTATGTGATGGACTTCAGGTCGAGCTTGGGACGCCGCGCAATATAAGCCGCATACTTAGCTCTTTTTCGGCTTAGGAGGCGTCAGGCACACCACGCCGCTGTTTTTAATCAAAATCCTGATCGGATTGGCGGAATCCGGCCAGCGTGATTTTTGCAACGGCAATATCAGGCGGCGCGGATCTTCCGGGCCTGGCATATCCTGGCGGATTCCCGGCAACTGCGCCAGCACAAATAGATATGTGTCCCCATTTTTTTTCCACTGCTTCCATATTGGATTGTGTTTGGAGAATACAACTTTGGCGGAAGAACCGGGAGTAAAATTAATCGTCGCTTTGACCGCGCCGGAGCGCAGCAAATCGCCGGCGGAAAAATACCGGGTCATGGAATAGTTGTACCAGCGCTTATAGTCTGTGGCATTGACGCCCACCAGATCCACGGCAATGGTGCTGGTGGATTGATTATTAACCTGCAAGCTCTGCCCCAGCGTGAACTGCGTGTTGCGGTCAATCGGCCCGCTTGAACACGCGGTTAACCCCAGCAGCAACAGCAGCATGATCATGCCCGCAAGGATTCTGTTGTGCGATTCACATTTCATAGTGCGTCCTTTTTTTAACTACCAAGTCTGATAAAAAAATCTGTTACATTCCCATCTGAAACCGGCGGATCACCGCGTGAACCTCTCGGTTTACCTGCCAGTCAATTACAATCAGGCTTCGTGTCTGAATCAAGAGCCGGTCCAATTTTTCGGCCACTGGTTCAAACACATTGGCCATCGCGGCGGACGGTATTGTACCGTATGTGCGGCAAAAGCTATCAGGGCCGACGGCGGGAATCATCTGAACAATTAACGCCAGTATGTCCGCCCATAGCCGCAGCGGAATTAATTCGCTGTCCTGCTCTTGAACTCCCGCGGCTTGAAAGACGTTCTGGGGTCCTAAAGATTTATTCCAGCGATTATCACGCGAAAGAATATCAATAATACGGCCATCAAGCGGTTTATCCGATGCATATTCGGCGGCAATCTGCCGTGCCAGGCTGTAAAGTTCATCCACCGCGACCGGCAGCGGATTGGCCGCATGAACAACCAGCGCTCTTACGGCCAGCACGGCCAGAGAATAAAGGTCATAAGCGGTGTCCATGCGGGCGACGCACTGCACGCAAACCGGTTGCAACGTACAACCCTCCGCGGCTTTGAGGACCGATGCCAATCGCAGATGCATCGGCTGTTGCAGGGATCTGAAGCGATACTCCCCCACCGCCAACGCGGAATCCTGTTCAACCGAACCCGCCACCAGCACACGTTGATCGTTTACTCCAAAACGCAGGCATACCAGATCTTCCGCGCGTGGCGTAATGGCGTCGAGGTTAGTTAATGTCCCTTCCAGATAAATCGAGTTGTCGCTTTCCGTCGTAACATTACGGAGACGCAAGGCCGCCTTTTCCGTGATCATCGGCCGGCCTTCAACGGTCGGCTGATAAACGCCCGGTGATACTTTTGAGCCATGGGTAAAAACCTGAACCTGCGCATCGGACACGTCCAGGCGGGCGGCATCGCCACAATCAAGCAGCCGCACCTGACCGGTCCATAAGAATGGCAGCGCGACGGCCGGATTGGCCAAACTGATTTGAAAACTTGAACACTGCAAATTCAGGATAGGACGTTGTAAAGACCGGACCGCGGCCTGCGTCGGACGCACAGCATCAGCCAGGAATTTAAGCTTCAAATGAAGGCTTTCGATGATGCGGCCTCGTTGGCCATGCCTACCGAGAAATACGGTTCCCGATGTGGCAATTTCACTTGCATCACGCAGCACTTGCGCGACTTTATCAAAATCGGCGGGAAGTTTCCCCACAGGCAGGCCGTCGTATTTTGCCCCGCCCAGCACATCAAGAAAAGCGTCCGCGGACAAGGAGCTGAATTTGGAGACCTGCATTAAATAACCGCCGGCGTTCCAGGCAATTAAGGCGCGTTCCGTAAGAACATCGCGTAAATTCTGTGTATTTTCATTAACCGGTGCGTCGTCCCGCACGGACAGAAATAGTGCCTGCCCATCCGCCGACTGAATATGCAAATAGCGGAATAAACTCTTGGAGTATGCGGGCAATTTATGGGCCGCCAGAAGTTGGTCATCACAACACAGCTTCCAGGTTTGCTGGGAAGCGGGGTCCACCAATGCCTGCATGCGACGGGCGGTGAAATCGAAAAATAATGGTACGGACGGTTGGTTTTCCCATTGGCCGGTAATGATGGAATCTTCGGCCCCACGCCGCGCAGCCTGACAATTACTCTTCCAGCGTTCATCGAGTACCTGATTATTCCAGTGCGTGCGGACGGCTTCGGGGCCATCGCTGGCAAAATCCTGGGTTTGGATGGCAATTTCAACCCATTGAAGCACTGTGCCTACTTGATCGGTCAGACAACCAAGAAAGCAGCGTGCGTCAAATGTTTCGCGCACCGGAACAAACCAGCCGGCAACCGGATCAGGCTTAAGGCGAATCACGGCGCAAAGCCGAACCGCTGCCTCCGCCGGGGCAATCAAGGGACAGGCCTGAAAGCCTGTCGGCATGGATGGTGCGAGTTGGGCCATGATGCCGTAACTCCTCTTACTGGCCGGCGGAATGGCAACACCCCACGGGTGAAGCCGGAAATTACACTCGGGTATTGTCGCCGGGCGTGAAATCGAATCAAGCGCCGTGTCAAAATCTACGATGCAACCAGCACCTTGGCCTGGCTGGGGGCAATTTGCGCACCCGAGGGCATATTGGCGTTGGAACCGTTATGTCCGGTTGTGCTCGTGAGGTAGACCGCGGGCTGGCCTTCAATTTTTACCTTCATGCTTCCTTTTTTGAATGCGACGGTCTGCATATTGGTTCCGGAGACAACACCGCCGGCGGTTCCCGCTTCGTCGCCCTGCGACTGGGACATCTGCGTATTAAGATTAGCGGCCTCCTTGCCATCAAACTTGACCTTGGTGGAGGTTTTTTGCGCTTGGGCTAAATTGCCGATGTTCGGATAAGGAATCGGAACCGGCCCGGCGGGCGACGGCGTTTTACAGACGTCGGGCATGCCCATGCACACGCCGCCGCCTTTGCTTGATGCTGGAAACATAGTAACACTCCTGCTAATTAACCCAGATGAATCTGATCGGCTTTGACTTTGAAATCTTCCTGCGTGTTGATGTACGTGTTCTGACTGCGGCTATGCCAGGTGGATTTAACGATCATTCGCAGCCGCCCGGCGCAGAGTTGGCAAAGTTCCTCCACGCTCTGATAGACATTCTTACAGCGGCTGATTAGTGTTTCGGTAATCAGTTCAGTGCGGGTTGAGGTGACTTTGATATTTTCCAGTTCACCGGCTAAGGACGACGTTTTTACGGCGGCGCGATCGGCGCTAAGATTAAATTTTTCCGCGGTTACATTGACCTCAGGCGACTTAAGTTTTGCGGTATCACAGCGCAGTCGCAGTTGCGACAATACACCCTTAAGCGCGTGGATAATGCCGACATCCACCGCCCGGCTGGCGTGAATGGCTACGGAATCAGCCTCCAGGCGGATTTGTTTTCCAGCGCGAAACACCATATCGCCATCCGGTGCGACCAATTCCAATCCGCCGGTATCGGCGTGAATGCGGGTTTGGTGCGTGCGGGAATTGTATTCCAGAATCAATTTGTTTTCGGGGGAAAAGATTCGTACAAACGATTGGGCGTCGGCTGTGGATATTTCCGCATAGCCGCCGCCGGGCAGATATCTCTTTTCCACCGGCGCGGCATTCCGCGAGCCGGAAATTATACCAATGGCGTAAAGACTTTGGGAGTCCTGACCGGCGATCAGTACCTGTTGACCGATTTGCGCAACCGGGCCACAGCCCATCGCAGCGGTGGCCCAGAATTCGCGCTCCGCAGGGTCATCGAGAAAGCGGATTTGCAATTTCCCGTCATCGGCGACCATGAGCACTTCAGCGGGTGAAAATTGCGGCTTGGCGGTCATCGGATCACGGTCTAATAATTCAGGGTGCATAATAATTCTCCTTATCAGCTATTTTTTCGGGTTTGGGCGGCTGAAAATCTTCAGCGGATGCAAGATCGGCATCGGTGCGTTTTACATTGTCGAGATTTGCGCCAGTCCAAATCGTGCCAATGTCGATGATACGGTGCAGGTCCGCCTGTTTAAGATCGGCGGCTGAAAAATCGGCGCTGTTAAATGTGCCGTAATTCAGGACGCAGTAAGTCATGCGGGCTTGCCGCAGAATAGCGCGCACGGCTGTGGCTCTGGTAAAGTCGGCACGCTCCAATTGTGCAGCGGTTAAATCAGCGGCGTCCAAGTTTGCATCCTCAAAACGAGCGCATCGCAAATTCGCTTTTTGAAGCTTGGCCCCGGTGAGATTCGCCCCGGTGAAGTCCGCCAGCTCCGCCGCGGCCTGCGACAAATGCGCACCTTGAAAATTACTGGATTTCAAATTGGTGCGGCTGATGTTCACCGATGACATACGCGATTTTTGAAAATTCGCCTTTTCCAGATCAGAATCGGAAAAATCGCAGTCGGAAATATCCATATCGGCACATTGTATCCGCTTCATGTTGCACTTAAAAAAGGTGGTTCGGCCCAATCGGCTGCCGCTAAAATCCACCGCTTTGAAATCAGTCATTTCAATGCGCGCGTTGCGCAGGTCCAGTTTGGCGACTTTGGCACCGGCCATTTCACAGTGCTGAAGCGCGCTATGCGATAAATCCGCACCGGAAAGATCAGCTTGGGAAAACAGGGTATCATCCAGTGTGGCGCGGCTGATATTGGCTCCTTTCAGCGACGCCCTGGAAAAATCCGCCCCGGTTAACGTGCATCCGGAAAAATTCGCTCCATCCAACTGACCGCCGGCAAAATCACAGCCGGTCAGATCCATTCCCGCAAAATCGACCTGTTCAAGGCCGCAGGCGGAAACTCGGCCGTTATCAAGCTTGGCACCCGAGAAGCGGGCACCACCGAGGCGGCAGTTATCAAATGCGGTGGTGGTAAGATCACAACCCGCAAATGCCGCGCCAGATAAATTGGATTCCTGAAAGGCGGCACCTTTAAGTTGGGCACCGCTGAAATTGGCCGCGGCAAGATTTGTTTTACTGAATCCGCTGGATTCCATCCTGGCACCGGAGAAGTCTGCGCCGGCAAGATCCATGGCCGAAAATTGCGTTTTTTGTAAATCACAGTCGGCAAAATTTCGTTGCTGAAGTTTGCAGGCTTGAAGCGTGCAACCCGCGATATTTTTAGGCAGATGAGATTCCGCAAAATCCACCTCAGTCAGCGTGGCACCGGCGAGCGTGGCATGTGCTAATCCTTTTACAGCCTTCATACCACAATTTTGAAATGTTGATTCGCCTAATTGGGTGCTGGAGAAGTTGCCGCCGTCCAGGGCGACATGTTCAAATTTGGATTTTGTCATGACGGCATTAGTAAAATCCGCCTCTTTCATGCTGCAGGTGCCCATTCCAAAGTCAGCGTCAGATAAGCCTATATCATGTAATCCGACGCCCGCTTTCTCAAGATCGGTCATGGATGGATTGGTTTTGGCCAACTCCAAAATGCGTGCTGAGGGCTTAACGGTTCGGGGGTCCTTCAGGAGCATAACTTCCGCAGCGGCACTAAATCCGGATAGATTTGCTCCGGAGAACCTGGCCTGGTCGCTGATGCTATTGGTGAATTTGGCATCGGTAAAATTGGCACCGGTTAAATTCGCGCCCGTGAGATCACAATTATCAAATTGCGCGTCGGCGAATGTGGCATTTTCCAGATTTGCGGCGGCAAATTTGACATAGCGGAACGTGGCCTGGCGAAAATTAACGCCCTTAAAATCCACACCGGATAAATCCACCCACCAGAGTTGCACACCCGCAAGCGATTCGCCGGATTGAAACTTGGCAATCACCTCTTCGCGCTTCATCAGCAGTTTGCTGTGATTTTTGAACTCTTCAGCAAGGCGTTTAATGTCCAGTTTGGACATATCCAGGTTTTGAAAGTCGATTGTATCAAAGTAACTCATGGTTCTGCCTATTATCACGCTTCCGACGCGGAGAGCTTGGTCATTTTAACATTGGTGGCACCATCGGTAATCAGACCCTGAACTACGGCGTTAAGAAATTCAGCGCCGTAGGCGTTGGCTCCGCTTAAATTGGCCATGGTCAGATTGGCTTTTTCAAAGGAGGCTTTGAATAAATTTGCCTGCTGCATCATCGCGCCAGTAAGGTTGGCCTTATTAAGTCTGGCGGCTTTTAAGTTGGCGGCCGAGCCATTGGCCCCCTGTAAACCCGCGGCAGTGAATGTGGCACCGGATAACTGCGCGTAGCGCATATTGGCACCAGCTAAATTTGCCCCCGCCCAGATTGACTCGGTTCCGCTGGCTTCATACAAATTCGCCTCCGGGAAATCAGCCTTATCGGCACGCAACTTTGTCACGTCAGCCCTGGCAAAATTGACCTGCTTTCCCGTCGCTTTTTCGACGGTTGCTTCGGGAAGTGCAGCATGGGAAAAATCGGTTTGATTGACGGTCGCAGCGGTAAAATCAGCCTGCGGGCATTTGCTTTGCTGAAATTTGGCGCGTGACAGATCAGCCTCGACAAATAATGTCTCCTTTGCCGATACGCCTATAAGCACAGCATCGGTCAGGGTGGCTTTTTCAAACAGGGCTTCATCCAGCATGGCACCGGTCAGATTCGCACCAGCCAGGTTGGCTTGGGTAAAGTCCGCTTGTTTCAGGTTCGCATTTTCCAGTGTTGCACCGGCTAACGCGGCTTGGCTGAAGTTGGCCTCAGGTCCTTGAACCTCGGACATATTGGTTGATGCCAGATTGGCTCCGGTGAAATTGCATCTTGTCAGGGTTGACGCCTTGAAGTTACAGTTGGACAAGTTGGCACCGGAGAAGTCCGCAGCGGTAAGATTTAGTCGCGACAGGTCTAACTGTGAGAGATTCTCCTTAGCCAGTGATTCGCCCAGCGCCACTTTTTGTTCCACCATCTGGCGGGTCCAGACGGGTGGGGCTTCCGGGGGCTTTTCCGCTTCAGGTTCGGGAATGCCGGCCTTGGCGCGGGCCTGTTTCATCTGGGCGATCAGCGGGGATAAATCTTCCGGGTTGTGGCCCATTTTTGGAAGCAAGGCCCCCATGAGCGAGGCCATTTTTGCCAGATTCGGATTGCCGGCCATTTCCTTTGGCGAAAGTCCCTGCGATTCCCAGAATCGAATTTGTTCGGCGTGGGCTTTGGCGCTCATGGCGGGCAGGTTATCCGGATCCAGTCCCAGCTTGGACATTGCGGTTTTGAGCTGATTCTGCAAATCGGCCTCGTGCATGGCGGAGGCTTTGGCCGGATCGTCTTCCAGCATTTGATCCAGCATGGCCGCCTGTTTGGCTTGTATTTCCGGCGACACCTTGGCGGGGTCCATGCCGAGATTTTTATACGTCGCCGCAATCTGAGCTTCCATTTGCTTACGCATTTCCAGTTTCTGCTTTTCTTTGGCGGCCAGTTCTTCGGCGGTTGGTTGAGGTGGTGTGGCTTCCGGTGGCGGCGGTTCTTCCGCGGATTCTTCCGGTTCTTTCCGTGATTGCAGAAATTTCCGACGACATGCCTCCAGGGAGGCGGGCGTTGAATCCAGGTTTTCATCCATAATAAATACGTCGGCGACATCTTCAAATTCTTCAGATTTTACCGCCGCCACGCCACGCCACAGCAGCACCATCTTCTCCGCTTCCATATCCACCCAGAGGGTGTCGAGATTCATCGGCACTTCTTCAAAATTTCCCGCCTGTTTTTCTGTGGCACCGGCGCGGTTGATAAAGCAGCGCACACGAACACCCGGCAGACGCAATTCATATTTTGCGTGTTCCGGATTTAGATTTTCAAACAGCAACTTTTCGTCACCGCGCAAAAAGCCGTCCACTTGCATAGAAGGCACCGCGGCATTGAAGTAAGCATAATCAAAATCCGCGGGAAACCATGGCCAGCGGGTTTTGCGGTAACTGCCGGTATAGGTGCCGAGTTTACTTTTTCGTGTATCCCACTTGGCGCTTAGCGGAGCAAAACCAGCGGGAAAGGGGCGATCTCTTGGGCTTTGAATTAATTGTGCGGGATTTTCGATATTGGGCAATTGCCAGATTTCCTGCCCTTGTCCGCCACGCAGAGCCTCATGGCCTTTACCAATTGGGTTGGCAACAAACGCCGGGCCGCCGTAACTATTTTTATAGCGCAGTGCCATGGAACGAAAAGGCTGCGGAGCGGAAGCATTTCGGCTAAGCAGCTTTTTTTCCCAGCGGCGATCCCCGGCGACCATTAATTTACCGGCCCTATCGCCGACTTGAAATACCGCCTGACACACGGGAATGGGTTTACCGCCCGGCGGATGGCAGGTACCAACCAACAGCAAATCGGCTTTCGGTTTGAAATAGGCAAAATCGGATTCATAGCGCGGCGGTCCGCTTTTTTCCTCATCGTCGGGATAAAATTCATCGCCGGTTGGGAAGGGTTGCTTTGGGATAGCGACCGGCGGCTGACCGGGCTTTAAACTGTACGTGGCTTTGGCAATAAGCGTCATGGAGTGGCCGGGAAAATTAGTTCTTCCGGCCAGTGGAGCGAAAGTCAGGTTGGAGAGATTGCTGATTTTCACAGATCAAATTTCCAGTTTCTAAATCCACTAAGTTCAATTTCACTTGTCAACCGGCGTCTGACTAAACTTCGCTCCCTGCGGCTCTTCACCTGCCCACCGTTAGCGTTGACGGCTGGGCAACGCCATCACTTGGTCGCAACGATAGCGCTGCCGAATTTGAATGAACTCGCCGTCACGGTCACGTTTCCACCTGACACCTCAATCTTGGCCTGCCCGTCAGAAACAAGCACGGATTCGGCAACAAAATCCACGTCTATATATTTGGTGGTGGGTGCGTGCGTCGGGGTACCAACGATAAAGGTTTTTTTTGCGGAAATCAAAACTGTTCCACCTGCCGTACCGGATTCAAGCTCAATCGACGCATCACCAGTCTTCTGGGCCTTGTGATTAATGGCCTTCAGGTTATCCTTCACGGTCGCCAGCCCCGCCTGGTAAACGATCAGCGCTACCAGCGAGACCGCCATGCCGACGGCCGAGGCAAAGGCCAACGCATCCTCGGCTGCGGCAAGACCGTCAGGCTGGAGTGACGTGGTGTCGGTGGCCGTTGATCCCGAGGTGGTGAACGCCCCATCATTTGCCTGTTGGGCTACTTCCATAATCCCGGTGGCTGTTAATGCTAACACCGGAATAGACGCCGCAACTGCCGCGGTAATTCCCGCAGCCTTTATCCACCCGGCAGTTTCCACATTCGCAAGAGCGACAACGGGTCCCACAGACAGTTCAACGTCGGTCGGAGTTAAATTAAGAATTGAACTCCCGGCAGAAGTTCCAGATCCGGCGGCCAAGCACACCCCGGTCGTGCCAACTTCTACAATATCTTTCTTAGCAACCTCGTGCCGAGCGTTGAGGTGAATGTCTGTGGCACCACCGGCCGTCACTGTATTTACCGCCCCCACCCCGATTGTGAACTGTGGCCCCAACGAGATTCCCAGATTTACCCCGGCAAGAAACGCGGCATTGACACCAACAGTTGCGGCGACATTGGCTCCGGCAACCAACGTGAACATTGCTCCCGCAGTGCCCGTAATATTCTCACCGGCGCAAAAGGTGTAAATGTCGCTCCACGTCCAATTTTTAGAACTCGTACCAAGTGCTAAACCGGAGTGATGGTGCGGGCTATATAATCGGAGGTGCTCGGATCCCGGCGTCGCGTCAAAAATGATGCGATTGCCGTAGTCATCCTGCATAATGCGTTTGTCCTTATTTGCTGGCAATCCCAGCGGAGGCATATTATCCGCGTTATAAACCCGGCCGGTGATCAGCGGTTTGTCCGGATCGCCCTCCAGAAAGTCTACGATGACCTCATCCCCCACATGGGGCAATGCCATATCGCCCCAGTTTAAGCCATTGTTGGGTGCCCCGGCCCAGGATTGTGATACACGTATCCAGCAGGAGGAGTTTTGATCAGATGTGCCGTAGGTGTCCCAGTAGAATTGCACTTTTACCCGGCCATATTCGTCGGTGTAGATTTTTTCACCTGCCGGCCCTACCACCAATGCCGTCTGGGGGCCGCGTACCAAAGCCTTAGGCGTACTGCGTGCGGGGCGGAACTGCTGGCTGGATTCAAAACAGGTCAAATTGCAGGTGAACGTGGTGTCCACAGACCCCGGCTGATCTTGCAGATAATTCTCGTTTCGTATGTCATACTTTACGCTGCGGATCAGATAGGTCTGATTCATAGCCGATACCGGATGATCCGCCAGCGTAAAGAGATAACCCGCTTCAATGCCACGATTATTCGAGCTTGCGGAGGCTACCGCAAAACCCGCCTGCTGCTCCTGCATGCGGGCCTGCACATAATTGCTGCCATCGGAGGACTGAGTATATCCCCCGGGATAGTCGTAAACGCAATGATCGGTTTGACTGACCACACCGGCGGTATTGGCGGCAGACGCCAGAAGCGATTTCTTGGGTGCGGTAAAATCATAATCGTTGAGCATGAAATTACCGGATTGCAGCGTCTGCTGCATTCTCCAATCCCGAATATATTCACCTTTGGCCGCCCGGTTTGGCCCCAGGTAACTGATGTTGGCATCACCGTTGATATTCACACTGGCCGAGACGCCATCAGCAAGCACCAGCTTGTGCGTGATGTTGCCGCTCTGTGCATCTTTCTCATGTTTGAAAAAATAATAGATGCCTTCATTTTCCAGCAGCCGCGAGACAAAATCAAAGTCCGTCTCACGATACTGCACGCAGTAGTCCCACGTGCGGTAGGTAGCAGTAAGGGCATTATCCACCACCGAGGAAAATCCCAGATCAGAAAATATCTGCTGGACAATTTGCGGCACGGTAAGTTTTTGAAATATCCGGCAATCGCGACGCCGCGTTAAAAACCAGAGCCAGGGAACCATCACCGCCGAATAATGGTAAATATTGCCTTCGCTGTGGGTCTGCTCAAAACGGGAGATGTAACCATTAAAATAGCGCACGCTTGACGCAGTAGATAGTGCGCCGGCTTTTGCGGAAAGCGAAACCGACACATTCTTGCCCAGGATGTCGGAGAAATTAATATCAGGCTTCTCGGAAAGCATTTCCAGTTCATATTCAAATGGCGAGCTTAACGATTCCGTGCCGGTGAATTTGGTCAGCAGCAACACATCCGAACCCAGCGGCGTATCGATGCTTAATTCCCGATGTCCCTGTTTAAATTTTGCCATGGTGCAGCTCCTGATTAAGCGACGGCGTTCCACATGTCAATGCCAAGCGGCATGAATGTCGCGACAATTATTTTCCGCCGAAGTTAAACTTAAATTCGCCCGCCTCGGCGGTCACCGCAATGCGATCAATCTGCCGACCTTCCATCATACGGGTGAGAAATTCATGACCAATCCGCGGTAAGAGAACATTGGTGATCATCGCATCGACCATGCGGGCGCCGCGTTCCAATTCCGTACACCGCTCCGCGATGAGTTTTGGCACCGATTCATCATATTCAAAGGGAATTTTATGGGTTTCCCGAACACGCTTTTGCACGCGTGAAAGCTGGAGGTTAATAATCTGCTTGAGCATGGCTGCGGAAATTGGATAGTACGGAACCACTACCAGGCGATTGAGCAGCGCATCGGGGAACACTTTTACCAACGGCCCGCGCAGGGCTTTTTCCAGCCCTTCGGCGTCCGGCAGCAAATCAGGGTCTTTGCACATGTTGACCACCAAATCCTGCCCGGCATTGGTCGTCAGGATGATAATGGTGTTTTTGAAGTCGATCATCCGGCCTTCACCATCTTCCATCCACCCTTTGTCAAAGACCTGGAAGAAAATTTCGTGGACATCTTTGTGGGCTTTTTCCACTTCATCCAGCAGTACCACTGAATAAGGCCTGCGGCGCACCGCTTCGGTTAATACGCCGCCCTCACCGTAACCGACATACCCCGGCGGAGAGCCTTTGAGCGTGCTGACGGTATGCGATTCCTGAAATTCACTCATGTTGATGGTTATTAAATTGTGCTCACCGCCATAAAGTGTTTCCGCCAGGGATAAAGCCGTCTCAGTTTTACCCACACCCGACGGGCCTGCCAGCATAAATACACCGATGGGTCGATTGGGATTATCGAGTTTGGCACGGGAGGTCTGCACGCGGCGGGCAATAATTTCCAGGCCATGGCGCTGGCCGATCACGCGCTTCTCCAGATGATCCGCCAGCTTAAGAATTTGTTCGATTTCATTTTTAACCATGCGGCCAACGGGAATGCCAGTCCAGTCGGCCACTACAGATGCCACAGCCTGCTGATCCACGGTTGGGAAAATCAAGGGTAATTCGCCCTGCAATGCGGATAGCTCGGTTTGTAATTTACGCAGATCGGTCAGCATGGCATCACGCTGTTCGCTGGTAAGTTTTGGGGTTGGAGCAGCTTCGGCTGGAGCAGGAGCCGCTTTGGCTTTGGGTTTCGCGGCCGGCCCAGCCGTGGGCTCCGGGGCACTTTCAATCGGCTCGGCGGCGGCACGCAACGAATGGCGAATGTCAAGAATTTTATCAACGAGTTGTTTTTCCTGCTTCCATTTGGCGTCCAGATCGGCGAAACGCTTTTTCTCAATTTCTAAAAGGCCTTTGACTTCAGAAAGCCGATGGGTGTGATCCAGGCCAACCGCCGTTTCACGATTTATAATTTGAATTTCCATTTCCAGCGCTTCAACGCGGCGTTTGGAATCTTCCAGTTCCGCCGGTAAAGCGTGCTGACTTACCGCGACGCGGGCGGAGGCGGTATCAATAAGACTGACGGCTTTATCCGGCAACTGCCGCGAGGGAATGTAACGATGGGATAATCGCACCGCAGCGTCAATGGCTTCATCAAGAATTTGCACACGATGGTGCTTTTCCAGCGGAGCAATAAGTCCGCGAAGCATTAAAATCGCTTTATGTTCCGAAGGTTCCTCGACTTTTACTACCTGGAACCGGCGGGTCAGCGCGGGATCTTTTTCAATGTGCTTTTTATATTCATCCCACGTGGTAGCGGCAATAGTGCGAAGCGTGCCGCGGGCCAGGGCGGGTTTGAGCAAATTGGCGGCATCGCCGGTTCCGGCGGCACCCCCGGCTCCAATGAGCGTATGGGCCTCATCAATAAAGAGAATAATAGGCTTGGGTGAAGCCTGCACTTCTTCAATCACGGATCGCAGACGCTGCTCGAATTCCCCCTTCATACTGGCACCGGCCTGCAGCAGACCAATATCCAGCGTGTGAACACTGACATCTTTCAACGAGGGCGGCACTTCACCGGCGGCGACACGCTGCGCAAAACCTTCCACCACAGCGGTTTTTCCGACGCCGGCCTCACCGGTAAGAATTGGATTGTTCTGCCGCCGACGCATGAGAATATCAACCACCTGCCGAATTTCCTCATCCCGGCCGACGATGGGGTCCAATTCCCCGGATTTGGCGCGGGCGGTTAAATCAATGGAGAATTTAGCCAGTGCCTCCTGTTTACCCATGGCCGCCGGTGCGATGGCTCCGCTGGCTTCACCAGGTGCGCCACTGCCTTCGGTTTCAGAGGGGGCTAGAAGTTCTTCGGAGGAGCCGGAGGTAATTTTGCCGAAATCATCGGACAACTGCTCCGCTTTCACTTTTTCAAATTCACGGGAAATATTCAGCAAGCTGTTACGCAGCGTTCCGGTTTTTACCATACCAAGGATCAGATGGCCGGTGCGTACCTGCGTACTTTTATAAACCAGCGATCCGTAAACCCAGGCTCGCTCCACCGCTTCATCAATATGGGAAGACAAATCAGATATCGATGTGGAACCGCGCGGCAGGCGATCTAGTGCGGCGGTGATATCCGCGGCCAATTTAGATGGATTGAGACCAAAATGACGGATAATCAGATGCAGGTCGGTATTGTCCAACTGCAGAATCTGATTGATCCAGTGCACCAGTTCCACGTAGGGATTGCCGCGCATTTTGCAGAAGACGGTGGCGCTTTCAATGGACTTATAGGCCACCTTATTTAACTTACCGAACAACGCGGAACGACTGATTTCTGCCATACATGAATCCTTATTCCAGTTATTAAGCCGCGACCGGGCGGCAAACCAAATCTCGCACGTCGTGATCTAATTCTGTTGTGTGCAGCCAGGTGGTGTAGCCCAGACGGCAATCCTGTCCTAAAATCATGGGCGGTACGGCACCGGCCTTGAGAATCAGGCGCACATCCCATTCCAGTTCGTCATTGAGATATAACTTTACCCAGTCGCACAGGTTCTGAAAACCAACACTGCCAGGCAATACTCGGTTAAAGTCCGACAGTCCCATTGGGCCTATGATAATTCTGAATTTTCCCTGAGCATCCCAGATGCGCGAGCCTACCACAAGCGTCTGGCCCAGCATCCCGGACGCGGGGTTGGAACCCAACTGGCATCGGCAGTCCGGAGGCAAAGCAAGCCAGCGGCCCGAGAATTCCTCAATATCCACCCTAACGCCAAAATATTCATGGAGAATCGACCGTAAGCCGTCCGGATTACGCACGCCGGCCAGCAGGCGGCCGGAAAAATAGAGTTTGGCGTTGTCGGGCAGACTATCGCGGCCCATTAAATAATCAGTTCCCATCCCCATGAGGCTGGCGAAATAACGGACGAAAGCGTCATCATCTCCCGGATTGGTCGGGGAAGCGCCGTGACGATCATAACTGACCGTCGGCTCATTGCACGCCCAGGCACGATAAAAAAAACTGATCATGCGATGGTGAAACATATCAGCGAACGCGCAAAGCGTATTGTCTTTCACATGCAATTTGCGTTCACGGGCGTACTCCGTCAGATGCAGCGGCAGCGGGCCATTGGGACCAAACAGGCCAATGAAACGCACCGCCAATCGGGGCACTTCCAGCGCATCGGAACATTCCAGTTTTTCAACAGTGCTGGCCGGAAATGCCAATGCCGGTTCCTGACCAAACCGCACCGGGTCGAGCCTTGGAGATGTGGAATAGCCCACGCGCGGCAAGTCCCGGCGGGCGCATTCAATACTGCGCACGGCCAAAAAAAAGTCGTAACAGGCGGCCTGCGATTCCAGCAGCCGCATCAGAGTATCTGCCGGCATCCCGGACGCGCTGTCCATTCCATAATCCTTCCGCGATCAACCGTGTTGACCACGCATTGAGTAAACGAATTCATTGACACATAACGCGAAAAAAATTGCTCCAGTACCGCACCCATGAGGAATGCTCCGGTTCCCTCATACGCATGGTCATCCAAGGTTACTGAGATTTCCAGTCCGCGAACAAACGCCATCATCCCGTCGCTGAATGTGCGCCGAATGATCGGCGAGCTGGAAATGGTTTTAACTCCATGCGCCTGCTTTTCCGACGCCGGATCATTGACGTTGCAATAAAGCCCCAGCAGGTTCTGCAAAGCCGCCGCTCCGCGACCGTCATTGGAATCCAGCAATGAAAGATAATTCAATGACAAATGACTGATCAATCGCCATGCGGCATCACCCTGGGCCAATGACGCGCGTGGAACGGTTGGCGCACCATTAACACAGCGAATAGATTTAACCGGGCCGCCGGATTCCAAAGAGAAGTCCGTGGTCCCTTTTCCCAATGGGATAAAAAGCTGAAGATCACGGTTGGTGCAAAGCGATTCAATTCCCAGTTGCCGCAATTCGGTCCGATACGGCGCACATTGGCCGTCAACCAGAGAGACAAATACATCACTGCCGGTATAACCCGACCGACCGCCGGTGGCGCGCTCCCTTTCCGAGGGGACCCGGGGCTGCCGATGAACGGTAAAAAACGCTTCATCCCGTCGGGATGCGGAATCCCACATTCGATAGAAGCTGCGAAACGCCTGCGTATCATCGGATCGGGCACCGTGGCCGGTCAGGGAAGTAATTTCAAAAACTTCAAAATCTCTGGTGCGCGTGCGATCGGGAATGACGGGGAATTCACTGAAGCGCTCTGATAATTGGATGCGATCACAGCGCTTGGGAAAAAGGTTGATGACCGGGGAACAGTGGGGCTTAAAATTCGCCGCGGTTACCGTGCGTTCCAAAGTCGCATCCGCTTTGCGCAGGCAGAGCAATAAATCCAGGTGGGGTTCCGCGCAACGGCCAATGATGGACCGGAGATTGGAAACTTCAAAAAACAAAAACCGCTGGGGAATGGTAAAATATTCCTGCAGCAGGCGATATCCCTGAAAAGCTCGCGGGCATACCGGCAACAGCGCATGGTCATCATCAAAGCCCACGCGCCGGATGCACGTGGCGGGCAGTGTCTCACGCCATTTAACCGGAACCGAGCCTGGTTGCACCACCACTTGCGCGCTTTGCCCGATGATCTGCTCATACAGACGAATCTGCACTTCGGATGTGCCGGCGATAAAAAATTGCAGGCGGTCCAGTTGAATCTGATTCCAAAGCAAACCGGGATTACACGCCAGACGGATCTGAATGGCCGCCTGCACCGAGCTTCCCATGCCCAGATTCAGCGATTCAAGTTCGCGCAGGTGATATTTGGCGTCCATGACTTGGATGGGCCATAACGTCAGATTGTGGGCGGTTCGATATTCGCATGCGGTTGATTCCCCGGCACCCACAATACTGCGCATGGAGGTTCCACGCGGCATGGCAAAACCCTTTGCTAAACCGGGGTCGGCTTTATCAATTTCAAACTGCACGATCGCCATGGAGGGTGTGGGAGCCAGATAATTGGGATGAACCGTATTCAGGAGGCCCTGCGTGAAGCGGGGAAAGGCCGAGTCCAATTTTAGATGAACACGCGCCGCCAGAAACGCGAATCCTTCCAGCAGACGTTCCACATACGGATCGGGGCAGTCCACCTGGTCCAGTGTTAATCGGCCGGCCACCTTGGGATAGGCGGAGGCAAATTCTTTTCCCATTTCGCGCAGATGCCGCAATTCGCGTTCGTAATATTGCAGAAATTGGCTGTCCATCCTATTTTTCCCGCAAACTGCAATGTCCGGATTCCATATCCACTTCCGTGCGGACAAACAAAACGTCAGGCAACGGCACCGCCCAGATTTCCCCTTTGATTTCAAAATCAAGCGTGTTGGGTTTACCGGCGTCGGCGACATTTCCGATGCTAAGCGAATGGCGAATCACCCGCGGCTCAAAGCGGTGAACCGCACTGATGAGCATTTTCTCAACGCGTTCGGGGGGCATTCCGGAAATGGTGTGCCCGGAAAGATTGGGAATTCCGTAATTAATAACGCTTTGGGCCGCCAATGGAAAATCTTTGAGTTCTTCGGCATCAAAATGGCACGGCGTATTGAGCAGCCACTCCAGGTCGCGTAATACAGATTTTCGCAATTGGCGAAGGGTTCCTGCCCGTTGATCGCGTGATTCGCGGGAAGTTTCCGGGGCATCATCAGTCAGGCGATCCAGAAGAAACGGCTGCAGGCGGTCGCGCGAAAAGGATTCATCCATTTTGCGCCCCCTGTTCCGATGCGGCGGCATCCTTCACGGCCAGTTCGGGTTGGTCCAAGACGATGCTGCGGATTTCCAGAAAGGCATATTCTTTCTGGTCGGTCACTAATTCGCGCTGCCCCAGTCCAAGAGAAAGTGTATCGGCCGTCGTCCAGTCGGTCTTGCGTGCCATGCGTATGGCGGAATCTGTATTTTTCTCGGAACCCGGGTAGCGCACCGGTATAAGCCCGAATTTCGTACCACCGTTTAACCACGTAAAATTTGCGGAAATCCATACGAGGTCCCGCAGGTCTGTCGGGGCCTCAATTTGAATTTCCCGAATATTGGTTAGTGGAATCCAATAATACTTGCCATCCACCATAGCTTCCATAACCGGCCCGAGACGCGGGTCCGCATCCGCTAGCCAGGCAAATGGTTCATCGTTAATTTTTCCGCTGATCGCGGGTGCCGCATCAAAGGCTTGCTCCCGTAGAACTGCGGATTCCGCAAAACGTCCCTTGGCAGCAAAATCATTGGCTTGTATCAGTTGCCCAAGCCATTCCGGGGGCTGGCCCAAAACCATGGGGGTGGTGCCGCCGGCAAAAATATCAGCGCGCAGCGCCTCGCACTGCAGCGCCACGCGGCACACTTGCGCCATCAACAAGTTCAGCGGATCAAGTTCCGCGGCAACGTTGAGTTGCGTCAGTGCCCGATCCCATTGGCCGAGGATGGCAAGCAATTGAAACAGCAGAACGCGAAGTTTTGCATCCGCCGGCTTTTTGCGAACATCCGCCTGCACGCCAGCCAATGCTTCCTCCAAGTTTCCGCCGCGGATCAGCTCTTCAGCAGTCATACATTTAATCTCCAGGCTCTCGTGCTCCGCCGTTGATACGTCGCGGTCACCTGCCGGAAATGCTTCCGCAGGCGTTCGTGGCCCCGTCCTTTAGTATGATCGGCTTATAACCGTTGACTATGCGAAGTCTGTTGCAGCTACGGCCAGCCGATTCCCGCAGGCGTCCCGCTTCGGAAGTAAGGCAGTGGTGTAGATCAAAGCCAAACACTTGATGCAGGAAAATAAAATCCGAAGATGCCGACGGCTTGAATCGCGCATCGGCATCTTCGGAAGGCTCACTTGCAAAATTCCCATGCAATGATGGACTATTACAACAAGCGCCTTTCCTGATTCAGGCGGCGTCAGACCTTCGCATTTTTGGTACGATCCCAACCGGTATTGCCGGCTTTTGTCGTCGAGCCATCGGACTTTTGAGTGTAATATTCCATTTCAACTTTTCCGAATTCAAAGCTGACGGTTTCGCGCAATGTGTCACTGCCGCCGGTGACGCCGGCCAACTGATATCCCGATACCATACAGTCGGTGAACTTCAAAATCTCAAAGGGTTTCTGGCCGGAGGAACCGGTTGATTTGCGGAAGGTTACGATAGCCGATTTCAAATGGCTGCCGTCACAACCGGCGAGCATCAGATTCGGGCTGGCTTTATCAACAGCTTTCACAATCGTGAAAGCTCCAATATTAGCCTTGCCGCTGCTGATTCCACCGGATTGGCTGCCCACCGTTGCGGCATTGCTTAATCCCCAAGAAAAAGATTCAATTTCAATTTGTTTTTCCATTCCCTTGGAGGTTGACTCACCATCAATTCCATCAATTTTCAGATATGCATCGAACGCCATAGTTAAGCTCCTTTCGAAAAAGCTTTATAGCAACACGGCATCCTTGGACTCGCTGACAGCTTGCAGTACTGACGACGCATCAGAACATGCCTGTCCAGAAATGCTCGTGCAATAAACTGTGTTATCCACCGCTCTTGACCGACGGAAGTTTGCTGACCAGGCGCAACGAAACGGTCAGGCCTTCCAACTGATAGTGCGGCCTAAGGAAGAACTTGGAGCGGTAATAACCTGGATTACCTTCCACTTCCTCAATGGTTACTTCCGCCGCCGCCAGCGGATGTGAAGCTTTGTATTCTTCACTGGATGTCGCGGGCGACGCATCTACATATTGCATGATCCATTCATTAAGCCAGCGCTGCATATCCGAGCGTTCCTTAAATGATCCGATCTTGTCACGAACCATGCACTTAAGGAAATGCGCGAAACGACAGGTGGCAAAAAGATACGGCAGGCGGGCGGCAAGATTGGCATTGGCGGTGGCGTCCGCATCGGCATATTTTTCCGGTTCCTGCAGGGATTGAGCGCCGACAAATACCGCGTAATCCGTGTTTTTCCAGTGCGACAGCGGCATTAATCCGTTTTTAGCCAACTCGGCTTCCCGGCGATCGGTAATGGCTATTTCCGTGGGGCATTTCATATCCACGCCGCCATCGTCGGTGGGGAATGTGTGACAAGGCAACCCTTCCACCATGCCGCCGGACTCTACACCGCGGATTCGCGAGCACCAGCCATAAAGCTTAAACGCTCGATTGATATTAACACCCATCGCGTAGGCGGCATTGGACCAAGTGTATTTATTATGATCCGCCTTGCCCGTATCTTCTTCGTACGCGAATTCTTCAACGGGATTGGTTTTGGACCCATAGGGAATACGGGAAAGAAAGCGCGGCATGGTCAAGCCGATATACCGAGCATCATCCGATTTTCGCAGTGACCGCCACGGGGCATAATCCGGGGTCTGGAAAATTTTGGTCAAATCTCGGGCATCGCCGACTTGCTGCCAGGAATCCATGTTCATCAGGCTGGGCGATGTTCCGGAGATGAAGGGGGCATGAGCGGCAGCGGCGATCTGGGCCATTCCCGCCAGAATTTCAACATCCGGCGGAGAGTGATCAAAATAATAATCACCAATCAGGCAGCCATAAGGCTCCCCGCCGGGGCTGCCGAATTCATCTTCATAAAGCTTCTTGAAAAGAGGGCTTTGATCCCATGCGGTGCCCTTGAATTTTTTAATGGTCTTTCCAACATCTTTTTTGGAGATGTTCATAACCCGGATTTTCAGGGTTTCATCCGTCTCGGTATTATTTACCAGATGATGCAGGCCCCGCCACGTCCCCTCAAGCGACCGGAACGCCTCATGGTGAATTATTTCGTTGACCTGTTCCGTGAGTTTAGCG
>DAHVEJ010000003.1 GCA_027313145.1 Phycisphaerales bacterium
GTTCTCAGCGGCAGGTGGGAATCGCGACACCGTCAACAGAAGCATACGATCCTGAACATGGAGTTCAAGCGATTCCGCAACGTGATGCTGCGAATACCCTGCCAGATTGTCAAGACGGGTCGGCGCATCATCTACCGCATCATGTCTTGGAACCCGTGGACTTCATGCCTCTTGCGATTGGCCGAAGCCATGCACTATCCCATACGCTGTTAGCACCATGCAACCATGATGTCGGGGTAAGGATGCCCCGATCCGCCGCGGAAGCCCAGCCCCAGGAGACGCCCCGATAAACAAGCACAACATTGAACCTCGACCAGCCGCAAACACCCCGCTGCAAGGGACGCGGTGCGCGCCCGTTCTGCACATCATAAATACGAAGAACGCTCTAAAAATCTCGCTTGTTTAAGGACTAGGTTGTTGTTCCACCACCTGCCGGCCCCGACGGCGGCGGTTCTGAAGTCGCTGCGACTGGAATAATCAGGCTGAAGGTGGCCCCTTTGCCCAAGTCACTGATAAGTTCAATAGTCGCGTGCAGCATGTCTGCGAGTTCCTGACTGATGGTCAGCCCCAGGCCGGTGCCGCCGTGCCGCCGGGTAACGGAAGCATCCAATTGATTAAATTTTTCAAAAATGCTGGCGTGATGTTCCGGCGCAATACCCGGGCCGGTATCGGTAACCGCGATTTTCACATGTTCCGCATCGGGGGTTGAAATGGTGAGCGTGACGCGACCATCAGGGGGCGTAAATTTAATGGCGTTAGACAGAAAATTATAGAGAATCTGCTGAAATCTCGCCGGATCGGTGCTCACGAGCGGAACCGGTGCCTGCACCACCAGCGATAATTCGATATTTTTTTTCTGGGCCAGCGGACGCATGAAATTCACCAACGATTCGCAAACATCGGGCACGTTAATGCGTTCCGTGCGGAGAACAATTTTTCCGGCCTCAATTTTGGCCAAGTCCAATAAGTCGTTAATCAAATCCAGAAGTTGTCGGGCGCTGGTGAGAATGTTGTCAATATAACGGTTCGACCGCGGGTCGTCCGGGGCGGGCTTGGCGGTGGTGAGCAGTTCGGCAAAGCCGATGATGGCGTTAAGCGGCGTGCGCAATTCGTGGCTGACATTGGTAAGGAATTCCGATTTCATCTTGCTGGCTTGAAATAAATCAGTGTTGGATTGCGCTAATTCACCAACCCGGGTATCCAAACTGCGGTTGGTCGCTTCCAATTGATCCTGCGATGCCTTTAAGGTGGCCAGCATGGTGTTAAAGGTGTCGGACAATTGCTCAAATTCATCACCCGTGGAAATGGCCGAACGAATATCCATATCCCCTTTGGCCACTTTTTCAGCGGTGTTTCGCAGCACCCGCACCGGCTGGAGAATCAGCCGGGTGGTAATAAGATAAAAGACGATGATGGCTAATGACCCGCCTATGAGGCCGGAAACCACAATCACCACGCGATTCAGAAGTAGCTGATCCAGATCAGGGGTGACGGGCATGGCCACTTGCACAATCGCAACCAGCGGCGCAGCCGAGGAGTTCGCCGGTGCGGCCGGTGCTGTGGCAGTGGCATGCAATTGCCGGTCTTTCGCCGCGGCGGGCGGTTTGGCACCGGCGGGATACAGCCAACTGTGCCATTGGCTATGGCATCGCAGGCAGCTCACTGACGCGCGCACCGCGGCGGCATATTTATAAACCGGATGGTGGGTAATGCTTTGCGATAATTCGCCGTACTGATTCTGCCGCGCATGTTTGAGAAAATATCGAATGGCGGCAGCTTGAAAAGCGGTGGCATGAGGCCAGGGCGTGCCGGGTTTTGGCAGTAACTCAATGGTGGGCTGGGGATATTGCAATTGGCGTAGATGGGCCGCCTGCCACCGTGCCGCTGAATTGGCGCTATTGCTGGAAGCCCCGTTGTTAACATGCGCCTCCCGCAGCGTCATGTCCGCCGCAATGCGCGCTTCGTATACCGGCTCCCGGCTGGTAAGCTGTTCCATGCGTTGCCACGGAACTGCCAAGGCTCCGGCGATGATCACCAGCACGGCAAAGCCGAAGAGCAACTGGCATTTTGCGGCCAGGGAAATCGTAAGCTCTTTTTTTGCCATGCCGATTGTTCTTTTCAATTAACAGGCTGCAAGGCCGCATCCCCGCAACAATCCACGTGTTGCCGTTGCGCTGATGATGGTCATGCTGAAGCGTTGGAATCGGGTGCTTCCATAACCCGGCGATAGTGCATACGCACGGCCGCGTAATATCCGAAAATGGCCCCCGCTAATCCGGCGGAACTGTAATAAATCGGCAACGAGCGCATCAGAAACAAACCGGTATGCGCCGGATAGGGTTGCGCCACATGCGGCGCGATAATTCCGCCAATGGCCGCGATCACCGGCGGCGTAATCCAGATCACCCAGGCATCCGCCTGTGGTGCCGCGGTGGAACTGACAAACGCCGCCGCGGCAAACGCCACCGAACAGGCGAAAATGGCCTGCCCGGGCTGCTGCGATTTAAGCAACAGGAACAGGATAACCGCCGCCACGATCAGTGTGGTAATAAAAGCCAATAGATTTTGTGCCATCCGTCGGCCAAAGGGGCGGTAAGGGATGTTATCGACCAAAACCTCAGCAAACGACGGATAATCCGCGGTGACTAAAGCAGCGTGGGTGCCGTGCGGCCGAACGGGCCATGGCAGGCCCAGATAAAGCGGCCAGTTTCGCGATCCAATTAGTTCGTAAATTCCCCGCGAAACCGCCTCGCCAATGAGAATATAAAATATCCAAAAGATATTCTGCAAGGCCAGTGTGTGGTACGCTCCCACCAAGTCGGTGTGGTGCAGAGCCAGCAGCAAAGTGATCGGCCCCCAATGGCATGCCAGAAAAATCAATCCGACCGATGCAATAAATAGTCCCGCATGTGGCGCATCGGGCCAGGTTAGCAGCGTACCAATCACAATCGCGGCCACCAAGCCCCCGATCATGACCAACTCCGCTACCAGCGATATCGCCGGTCCCGCCGCCAAAGCTCTGGTACCATCCATATTGGGGGACGGAATAACTTTCCCCGCCAGATAGATGAAAAACATTCCCACGACAATACACGCCACCACATATCGCAGTTGCCGCAGAAATCCCAGCAGCACATGATGTTGGGAGACGGAAGTCTCCATGTGATTGCCTGGTATATTATGCGCTGTATCAACGGTCACAATTCAACTCCTTATTGCGTCATCCGCATTGTTTCGTCCGCGTCAGGGTCGGCCCGCGTGGTTTAACACGCGTCTATTATGTATGGCAATAGAATACGACGCCATTGATTTCAAATAAAATTCCGCCGTTGACCAGCAGCCATGACTGGATATCGGGAGCCGCCGCATCAGATCCCGACCGCGTTAACTGCTGATCCAGAACAATGGAACCATTGTCCAGCCGTCCCTGCCGGTCTTTCTGGTTGATCAGGTAAAGATGCATGATATTGGGCGTCGGTCCGACCGGCCCGTGCGCCAATGCGACAATATCCGGATCGCCGATTTGTGCCGCTGTCAGCGGTGGTCGCGATTGCATCACAAATTCCGCTTTCCATGCAATCTGACCTGTGCGTGTCGCGATGGCCATTAAATTCCGCGGTGTCAGCATGACCAGCGTGTTGCGGTTCAGGGCTGTCTGCATCCAGATCACGCCGCTGGAGGTGAGTCCCGCATTGAGTCCCGGCTGATTCCACAGCCGGGCACCGCTGGTAACATCCATACATGTCATGCCGGTGGCGGTGGGCGTTATTAACCCGTCCACCGACAAACTTGCGGCCGTCGGAAATGGATCATGCAGATTGTTTCTACTCCAGATCGGAGCCGATAAACTGATGGCCGGATCAAACATCGCCACGCCCTTTTGGCCGCAAAGCAGCAGTCTGCCGGCCGGGTCGGCCTGAATCCAATAAAAATGATCTCCGGCTTCGGCGGGTAAAACGCCGGCGACGCGTCCGCTCGAGCGATCAAGTAATACCACTTGATCAAAGGGAAGGTTCATGGCAACCGCGAAGTAACGCCGCGTTTGCCGGATACAGGAAACGGTTCCATATTTCCCCAGCGTTACCGGTGACTTCCAGACAGGTTGTCCATTGGCTGGGCTGTAAAGTGCCAGATCACGCTCTCCCGCCACCAGAAGACCGGCCGGCAGCATCTTTATCAGGCGGTAGCTGACCACGCCGAGATCCCGTTGAATAGATGCTTGACGCCATTGCGCTGCAATCTTGGGCGATAAAATATTGTATCCCGGAATGCCGCCGTTAATCATCATGCCGTTTTGTATCATCATCATCCGCTGCATCGCCGGCAGCGCGGCATTGACCCCTGGCACCAGAACTCCGGGGTGCCTCCCATTTGACGGTATTTGTTGTTTCCATTGCAAACGGCCGGATTGCGCATCGATGGCCAACAGTTGATTGTCCGTAGCCAGAATCGCCAGCTTTTTCCAGTAACCCACCAGCATCGCCCGCCTCGCATGGGCTACGAGATATTGCCACATCGGCTTTAACCCTCGAACACGCCGCGCGGAAATCTGATACCCTCCGTTTGCTTTGTTTCCCAGTAGAAACATGCCGTAGCGACGATACCGCGGCGCATGCTCCAGCGGTTGCAGCAGCGTACCGTGCAGAGCGCCGGATACCCCGAGCTGTGACCCAATTTTGGCATTCAGGCTGGCGCGCCGGGCCAGCGCGCCGGGCGTCGCGGTCTGCTTGATATGTTGGGTATACCGGGCGAATGTCCACGTCCGGCTGTGCGTCCAATGGTACGCCGGAAAATCTTGGGTGCCGCGCATAGCCAGAACCAACGCCTGATTCCAATGCCGCAAATGCGCCAGCGCCGAACACAGCCGCGAAAGCCGCCATGCCTTATCGGATTGGGACTCTGCGCCAAACCGCGTCCACAACAGCATGTCGTAGGCTTTCGCCCATTGCCCGTGCGCTGCAAAATGCCGGGAAAGCAAACGGGCCGCCTGCAGCGCCGCCGCGCTATTGGGGTATTGCACCACAATCTGCCGCAATGGTCGCCATGATTTTACACGTTGCGCCTGCACCAGAAGTTTCTGCGCAAGAGTTTCCCACGGGGCATAAACTTCTGTTCCGAATGTACGAATGACATCCCGTTGAATCATCGATCGCGCTGCGGTGGACGCCGCCAGCGTAACACCGCGATAATCCACCCCCGTTGCCCGCAGCGATCCGTGTGCGAGAATCTGCTCCAGCAGCGTCATGGCTTTTGCGGGATGTTTTGCCGCCAGATAACAACGAGCCATCGCCATGCGCCATTTCACCTGCTGCTCCGGCAGCCGGGCAATAGCACTGGCCTTTTGGAGATAAAAAAGTTCCGCCGCATTGGCACCGGCTTTATTCGTCACATCGGCGGCAAAAGTCATGCACACGTGAAATATGCGGTCCGCCGCCGCCGGTGCGGCGGTGATCCGCGGCAGTGCTAAATCCACCGCTCTGCTAAGCATCTGCTGAGCCAAAGTATCATGACTGGACCGGAAGGCTACCTCGGCGAGCGTCAGGTATGCTTCGGGCTTCGTGGGATGGGCTTTAATTCGTCCGGTCAGATAGGCCAGAGCGTCTTTCCATCGGGCGTAACCGGCGGCGCGATGATCATTCACGACGACAACCTCATGCGCGGTAACCAGTAGATTGCCGGCGGAATCAGCGTTTCCGGCGGGCCATTTGGCCATGTTGTCAATGGCCCCGCTGCGGGTGTTCACCAGCAGCAGACCCGTGTTCAAGGGTATGTAAATATCTTTTCGTGTTAAAAATGGCCGGCCGGAAATTGCTCCGAACGAATGTATCGGACGGCTGGACCATATCTGCTTTCCGGTGCGAATATTGACCGCGCAAATTTTGCTGCCCGCCAAAAGCATTTCCCCATGAATGACTCCCAGAAGCATGTTGGCGTGGTACAGCCGTTCGCAGGGCAGCGACAGGAGTTTTGCTCCGGTCCATCGATTATATATATGCAGGGTCGATGCGCTTCCGAAGTTGTTGTCCATTGAAATCAGGCGCGAGCCCGCAACAACCGGCGCATTAAGACGCCACGGCAAGGGCCGTCGGACAATGCCATATTGCATATTGTTAAACGGCGTATAGGCCACTTTGTTCAGTTGCAGCCATTGCACTTGCCCAGAGTCGGCGTTCACCGCCATATCCGCGCCCAATCCGGTGGAGATGTAAATGGTATTGTCGGCCATGGTGGGAATAATATTAATGGTGTTAAACGGCGATACTCCGTAGGCCGGCCCGGTAATGGTGCACAAATAATGGCTCCATTGCACAGTGCCGGTGGCGGCGTTTAATCGCACCAGGCTTAGTTCGTTCATTCCCGTACCCGGCTGCGTGGCGGCTACGACCAGAAATACCGCGCGCCGATTGGCCATCGGAATACACGCCGGCCAGATATTTCGGCCTCCTTCGCCGGATACCAGGCGGGATGCCGATATTTTCCATTGTAAATTCCCGCCGTCCGCGTTGAGGCACACAACGTCAAGTTTGGGGGTGCTAAATCCGAATTGCGTCGGAAACTGCGCGGGTTCGCCGGGCCGTGTCATAACGGTATACAATTTTCCATGAGCCAGCGTGCAGGAGTAATGATCCAGTTCATTAGCCAGCGTCGCAATATTCGCCGTGGAGCTATTCGTCGGCAGTCGTCCGTGGGGATACTGCCACAGCGTATAGCCGGAATTGATATCCACCGCTTTGATGCGATCCTGCAGGTTCAGATACAGTGTACCCTTGCGGCACGTGGGGAATGAAAACAACACATCCCCCGAAGTTTTTCCCGTGGCCGGATCCATGGTCAGGCCGAATGCGGGCAAAAATTGCCGCAACTCGTTTTGATATTGCATGGTAGCCGCACTGGTCGCGGGGTTTTTCCCAAAGGCGTTCAATCGCTTGGTCCACATGATGGCGGCGGGCAGCGTTCCCCGCGCCGCCACGCCATTGCGCTGGAAATTTCCCTCAAATGTCGGCCAGGTTCCGGCTGTTGTAACACGCTGGTAAAGCGCCCAACGGTGCAGGGCGATTTGTGCATCGGCCAGAAGATTGACCTGCTTCCCGGCGATCAAGCCCGTCGCATGGGGCGCATTTTTCGCCAGCTCCGCCAGCAATTTTTTCGCCATATGCCTGTCGCCCGCTAACGACGCCGCCACCGCGGCATTATGCAAGAGCATAGGATGATCAGACGTCAGGCCCGGATGGTTCAGCAACTGTAACCATAGTCGCGCCGCCAGGGCAAAGCGCCCCCGTTCAAACTGCCGCGCCGCCACAAATTGCAGGCCCTTGCCGGCGGCATCGGTGGCAAAATAGCGTTCACAGGCCGTGGTCAGGGAAAATAGCGACCCGCTTTGCCGCGCTTTTTCAATGACCTGCCGGGCTTTTAATCCATAGAGCTGATTATACAAACCATGCTGTACAGCCGGCATCGCCAATAAAGCGGTCCAGACATACTTTCGCACCGATTCATACGTACCATCCGGCTTCTTAATGACACTGGTGCCATATTTACGGGCAATATGCTGATAACTTCGCACGGCTTGCGTCAGGTGGCCGCTGGCGATGAGCCGCAGGGCCGTGCGCAGCAAGTCCTTGGCACCAAAGGAATCGTTGACTTGAATATGCGAAAAACTACCGGGCGCGCCATCATTGGGTTGGGGTGGAACCACGCGAACTCGCAATGCGGGTTTGGCCGGACCAATGATAACCATTTGGGCCAGCCCCCCGGATGGCCGGAGCATACAGCAGCACGCCGCTACAGCCAATCCTGCCACCCACAACATGATCTGCGATGTTTTGCCTGCCGGCCCGGATTTCATTTCTGTGAGGCTCCAACCAGAATAGATCGGTCCAATGTTTCATCGTTCGCGCTTAGCCGGGACGTGGGAAATACTTTCCCCAAATCGCATCAAGCCGCTGTCGCGCTTCGGCACTTATTTTCGCTTTATCCGAAAAAATCGCCAACTCCAGTGCCCGATGCGAGGGGAATTCTTCCGCCCGGGATTCCCAGATACGTCCCAGGGCCGCCCGGATTAAATGCAGCGCGTTTTCCGAGGCCACTTGCAGATGGCTGAGGATTTCCCGCATCAGTTCCATCGGGGCCTGTCCCGGCGTATGGGGTTTCCACGCATCGTAGTCCGTGATCAGGGCAATGGAGGCGTAACTGATTTCCGCCTCACGCGCCAGTTTTGCTTCCGGCAAAAGCGTCATGCCGATTAAATCTCCGCCCCAACTCCGGTGCAGTCGGGATTCCGCACGCGTGGAGAACGCCGGGCCTTCCATGCACACATACGTTCCACGCGGATGAACCATCGCATCGGCGGTAAGTTCAGAGCGGCTTTCATAAACAATATTTCGCAATTTCCCGCACACCGGCTCCGCGAAATCCACGTGCACCGCGGCGTGATCAAAAAAGCTTCCCACGCGATGCACGGTGCGATCAATAGCCTGATCCACCAGGGCCAGTTGCCGCGGATGCATGTTTTCATTCAAGCTGCCCACCGCTCCGGAGGCCAGAATCCATCGGCATCCCAACATTTTCAGAGCATAGATATTGGCGCGATAGGGAATTTGCGTGGGGTTGAACACATGGCCCGCGCCGTGACGGGCCAGAATCGCCACGGGAATGCCTTTCCAACTGGCCAGAATCGGCGGTGCCGCCGGCGGCCCGAAGGGCGTTTGAATTTCTACCGCCTCACCATCGCCGGGCATAAGCAGATGCTGGCCCAGCCCCGATCCGCCTATGATGCCGATCCGCTGCGTTTGTTCCATGTTCATGAACCCTTTTAACAAGCCGCATCCATGCTAACGCCATGCGGGAACCGCCCAAGATTCCCAACCGGTGAATCATACCATAGTCTTCCCGGCGTGACGCCACGGCAATTCTTTTTTCTCTCAAGGCCGGCCGCTACTTGTGGCCCGACGCCGCCTTTCGTATCCTTTGTCCACATCAAGATTGGAGAACAGGACTCATGGCGGGTTATAATCCCAGTAGTATTGAAAAGAAATGGCAGCGCGTTTGGCAGGAAAATCGCATATTCTCTGCCGATATGCGCCCGGCTACGCCTAAGTATTATGTATTGGATATGTTTCCCTATCCGTCCGGGGAAGGATTGCATGTCGGACATCCCGAAGGATATACGGCTACCGACATTGTCGCGCGTTTCAAGCGAGCGGCCGGATTTAATGTCATGCACCCCATGGGCTGGGACGCATTTGGCCTGCCGGCCGAGCAGTACGCCATTAAAACCGACACGCATCCGGTTGTGATAACCCGAAAAAATATAGATCGTTTTCGTGCCCAGCTTCAGGCCATCGGTTTCTCTTATGATTGGCAGCGCGAGGTCAATACCACAGACCCCGGCTATTACCGATGGACACAATGGATATTCCTGCAATTATATGACACCTGGTATGACTCCAAGCTGCAAAAAGGGAGACCGATTGCCCAGCTCGCGGCGGAATTTGAATCCGGCCATCGGGCGCTACCGCCCTCCGCCGGAAATAAAAGCTGGTCACAGTTAGCGGCGCACCAGAAACGGCGGGTGCTCGACGAGTACCGCCTGGCCTATGAAATTGAAGCGCCTGTCAATTGGTGCCAAGCCCTGGGCACGGTCCTGGCCAATGAAGAGGTAATCGACGGCAAAAGCGAAGTAGGGGGCTTCCCGGTAGAGCGCCGCCCCATGCGGCAATGGATGCTGCGCATCACCGCGTACGCCCAGCGATTGCTGGACGGTTTGGACGCGTTGGACTGGTCCGAATCATTAAAAATGATGCAGCGGAACTGGATTGGCCGTTCGGAAGGGGCGTTGGTGCGGTTTGCCGTCGCTCATTGCCCGCCGGAAGTCACCGTCTTTACGACGCGTCCTGATACGCTCTTCGGGGCCACATATCTGGTTCTGGCACCGGAGCATCCCTTGGTGGACTTAAGCGCGGAACAAAACATCATACCCGCCGCGTGGCCGGCCGGAATTCCGGACCGCTGGCGCTCCATCGCCGGTTCACCACGGGAGGCGGTTGCGGCGTATCAGAAAACTGCCGCCGCGCGCTCCGAGCGGCAACGCCAGGAAGACAACGCCAAAACCGGAACATTTACCGGGGCCTATGCCATCAACCCCGTGAATAATGAACGTATACCGATATTTATTTCTGATTATGTGTTAATGGGTTATGGCACCGGTGCCATCATGGCCGTTCCCGCGCATGATCAGCGCGACTTTGATTTTGCCCATGCCATGGAACTCCCAATTCGCCGCGTGGTTAGCGCGGCGGCGGATCAGCCCGAGGCCGGAAAACTGCCGCTGGAATCCCCGGGCTTTGCCGTGAATTCCGCACAGCTTAATGGCTTATCCACCGCCGAGGCCAAAACCAGAATCTGTGAGCATCTGGAACATAAGTCATTGGGAACCCGGCAGATCAATTATAAAATCCGGGACTGGCTTTTTTCCCGGCAACGTTACTGGGGCGAACCATTTCCGCTTATACATCTGCCGGATGGTACGACTGTTCCATTGGCGGAATCCCAGTTGCCCCTGACGCTACCGGAAGTGAAGGACTTTAAGCCCACCGGCACCATGGAGCCACCTTTATTTAAAGCTGCCGACTGGCATCAGGTGCATGTGCTATTGGATGGTCCACCTGAAAATCTGCAGGCGCGCGTGGTACCGCCCGGAACGCCCGGCGCGATCCCCGCGCGGCGGGAGCTTAACACCATGCCGCAATGGGCCGGCTCATGCTGGTATTATCTGCGTTACATTGACCCGGAGAATACCACGCGCTTCTGCGATCCGGAAAAAGAAAAATACTGGATGGCCGGCGGCGTGGATTTATATGTTGGCGGCGTGGAACACGCCGTTCTGCATCTGCTGTACGCGCGGTTTTGGCACAAGGTGCTCTTTGATCGCGGTCTGGTAAGCTCGGAAGAACCATTCCGTAAGCTGGTGAATCAAGGCCTGATTCTCGGCGAAGCTGAGTATACGGTCTTCGTATTAGAAAGCGGCCAATACGTGTCGCTTGCGGATATTGATCCGGAGTTCTCCACGCAAGTAGGGGAAGATGGCAAATCACAGATTATCAGCCGCCACAAATCAACCGGAGCCTTGGTCGTGGGAAAACCCTGTGACCCCGCCACGGTGGAAAAACGCGGCGACGGCTTTGTCCTGAAAACGGATAACAGCATTCAGGTGGATGCCCGATCCTTCAAAATGAGTAAATCGCGCGGCAATGTGGTAAATCCCGATGATGTCATCGCGGAATATGGGGCCGACTCTCTGCGGCTCTTTGAAATGTTCATGGGGCCGCTGGAACAGGTAAAGCCCTGGAGCACCGCCGGCGTTGAAGGTGTGTACCGCTTTTTGCAGCGCGTCTGGAGAAATCTTCTCGGCGGCGATGACAACGTATTTCGCGTGGTGCGGCAACATGCCGATGGAAAGTGGACCTGCCACGGGCGTGAATTGTCCGCGCCGGACGTGGAGGTTGCCCTGCGGGATGTGGCGGCAATTCTGCGACCGATGCACCGGCTGATTCGCAAAGTCACAGCCGATATCGACCGTCTGGCGTTTAATACCGCCATCAGCGCGATGATGGAATTTAACAATGCTTTGACCAAGCTGACATTTGTACCCCTGGACGCGGCATTGAATCTCCTGCGGGTACTTGAGCCGTTCGCGCCGCATATCGCCGATGAACTGTATCACGAATTAGCCGGCCCCGACGCGGCGGTATCCATCGCCTTGTTGCCCTGGCCCACATTTGATGAACGCCTGTGTGTGGATGAAGAACTGGATGTGCCGGTACAGATTAACGGCAAGCTGGTGGGGCGTATTCGTATTGCCGCAACCAGCGATGAGCCGGAAGTATTCAGCGCGGCATTGGCTGATCCGCAGGTCGTCAATCGTTTGGCGCAGCGCCCAATAAAGAAGAAAATCTATATTAAAGGCCGCATGATTAATCTTGTGGTCTAAGAAATCGTCAGGATGCGTATATGCAGCAATGGTACAACCGCGTAATTACCGGTGAGGCGGTGGGTGTCCTTGCCGCGTTGCTGCGCTGGGTGCTGTCGGCTGTTTCATTGATCTTCGGCGACATTGTGCACTGGCGCAATGTCGCCTATGACCGCGGATGGAAATCCGTTACGCGTTTGCCTGTGCCGGTCATTTCCGTAGGTAATATCACCACCGGCGGCACGGGAAAAACTCCCACCGTCATCATGATTGCCAAGTGCCTCACCGACGCCGGATTAAAGCCGGCGATATTGACCCGGGGCTACGGTGCCCCCAGGGGCCAACGCTCGGATGAAGTCATGGTCATGGAATTGGAATGTCCCGGCGTGCCGGTGATAGTGAATCCAGACCGAATTGCCGGCGGCCGGGAAGCCCTCGCCCGGCATCAGGCTAATGTACTGATATTGGATGATGGATTCCAGCATCGACGCCTGGGGCGTGATCTGGACATTGTCCTCATTGATGCCACAAATCCGCTGGGGGTGCCGGGAATGTTTCCGCGCGGCACGTGGCGGGAAGGCCCGGCCTCCCTTTCGCGGGCCCACCAAATTATTCTCACGCGCTGCGAGCAGGTTTCCGGCGAACTCACGGATTTGGCCGCCGGATTATTAACGCAGTGGGTGAACCCGCGGCGTATTTTTAAGCAGGTCACGGAAGTTCTGGGCGTATTTGATCAACATGGAAATCCCGTTGACGTGCGGAATCAGACGGTTCTGGCGTTCGCCGGTATTGCCAATCCCGATGGTTTTGTCCGGACACTCTCCGATCTGGGGCTTCAGGTTTCCGCAGGGTGCTGGTTTGATGATCACCACCGCTATGTGACAGAGCGGGATTTTCCGGAAATGTTAAAGCTCACCGCCGACCGCCGGCCCGCCGCGTGGATTACAACCTCCAAAGACTGGGTCAAACTACGAGATTTTACGCCCCCGGTACCCCTCTGGCATGTGTGTATTGCCGCCCGAATCACCGGGGTGGCTGGAGAATTGTGGCGGCAGTCGCTGGCCGATTTAGCTGACAAAAAGTAAAGTGATATGATGATTCATCCTTCCAGTGAATTACTTGCCTGCGTTGAGGCCTTCGGTAAACCGCGAATTTTGGTGGTCGGGGACCTTATTCTCGATCAATATGTCTACGGCGATGCCGAGCGTTTAAGTCCTGAAGCGCCGGTGCCCGTGGTGCGGGAACGGTACCGGCAAATGCGCGTGGGTGGCGCGGCCAATGTGGCCGTGTTTCTCGCGGCGCTAGGTGCCGTGCCGGTGCTGGCCGGCGTCATCGGAAATGACTCATCCGGTGCCGCCTTGAAGGATCTTCTGGCACAGGCGCAAGTCAATGCCGATGCGGTGATTGCCGCAACGGATCGCCCGACATCCACCAAAACTCGCTTTATTGGCCTGGCACAACATCGGCATCAGCAGCAGATGCTGCGCCTGGATCATGAAACGCTCGAGCCGGTTGACGCATCCGTGGAACAGCGGCTGCTGGCGGCCTTGGAAGCGGAAATTCCCGCGTGCCACCTGGTGTGTATTGAAGACTACAACAAAGGCCTGCTGTCCGATGCGCTATGCCAAAAAATCATTTCCATGGCCCGCGCCGCCGGCCGCGAAGTGCTGGTGGATCCGGCCGCTATTAAAGATTATCGCCGCTATCAGGGCGCTTCCGCCATTACACCCAATCGCACGGAAGCCGAACTGGCCGCCGGATGGCGCTTGGAAAATGTTCAGGAAGAAACCCCCCGGCTGGCGGCCCAGCTTCTAGAGCAATTACATCTGGACGTATGTGTTTTAACTCTGGATCGGCACGGCATGTACCGGCTACAGCGCGGTCAACCCGGCTTGCTGCACCCCACGCGCCCGCGCAATGTCTACGATGTCACCGGTGCTGGAGATATGGTGCTGGCCATGCTGGCCATGGCCCGAGCCAACGGGGCCTCATGGAGCGTCGCAATCGATTTGGGAAATATTGCCGGCGGGCTGGAGGTCGAGAAATTCGGCTGCGTGCCGTTAGCGCGCACGGAAATTGTGGATGAACTGCTGCAAATGGATTCCGCCGGCCGGCGAAAAATACTATCACTGCCCCGGCTGCTGGAGCGCCTGCATTCCCGCCACAGCTCGCAGCGGATCGTGTTTACCAATGGCGTATTTGATATTATCCACGCCGGGCATGTCCAATATTTGAACTTCGCCCGGGGCCAGGGCGATTTACTGGTGGTGGCGGTTAATTCGGATGAATCCGTCCGGCGGCTTAAAGGCCCCACCCGCCCTATTAACTCTTTGGATGATCGCATGGCGGTCCTGGCGGGTCTGGAGGCGGTCAGCTATGTGACGGCGTTCCATGAGGATACACCGCTGGAATTGATATCCGCGATAACTCCTGCGATATTGGTGAAAGGTGCCGATTATCAGGATAAGCCCGTGGTGGGGCGGGAATGTGTTGAAGCGGCGGGGGGCAAAGTGGTGCTGGCTCCGTTTTTACAGGGGCGCTCCACGACGCGCGTGGTGGAAAAATCCCGATCCGGCGTTGATTAGCCTGTGGTAAAGCAGTCAGAGTTGTGGCATAAATAAGCCCTGATGCCCGGGGCAGGATGTTCCAGGGAAGGTGATATATGTCTGAACGTGCCGTTTTTTTGGATCGGGACAATACCATCATCGCCAACGACGGATACCTCGGTGATCCCACCGGTGTTAAATTACTTCCGGGTGCCGCCGCGGCCATTGCGTCGCTGCGACGGTTGGGATTTCGCATTATTGTGGTAAGCAATCAAAGTGGCGTGGCGCGGGGAATGTTTGATGAAGCGGCTGTCGAATCCGTCAATCAGGAAATGATTCGTCAACTTAAAGAACAGGCCGGTGCCCATGTGGACGCCAGTTATTACTGCCCCTACCATCCCGATGCCACAGTCCCTGAATATAAATTGGATCATGAATGGCGCAAGCCCAAGCCCGGAATGCTCAAAGCCGCGCGGGAGGATTTTAATCTGGATCTTGCCCAGTGCTGGATGATCGGAGATCAGCCCCGTGATGTCGCGGCTGGAGCCTCGGCGGGGTGCCGGACGATTCTCCTTTCTGATCCGGAAAAGCAAATGGAAGGCAATGACAATGTGCCGGCAATTACGCCGAACTTTATTGTCCGCTCATTGGCGGATGCGGCGCGTATTATTGTCCGCGAAGGCAATAGTGCCAATCGTGATCCCGCCCCGGTGCCCTTGCTGCCGGCGGATGTTGCAGCCGTTGCGGAAGATGCTGCCGCCCGCCCCGATCCATCCGTTGGCCGAAACCTGCCCGCGGATACCGAAGCACTGGCCGCCGCGGTTGCGGCTAAATTAACGTACCACCCCCCTGAAACCATCAAACCCGTGCTGGAGGATATTCTTCAGCAATTGCGCAGCGCTCATAGAAAAAGCGATATTGCCGAATTCTCCCTCTCCTTATTGCTGGCCACGATCATTCAAGCTCTCGCCGTGCTGTGCCTGGTGCTGGGAGCCTGGGATGCGCTTGCGGCAATTCACAGTGTCGCCACCGCCCGAAATCCTTACTGGTGGAATTATCGCATCATGCATCAGCTTACGGCGTTGGAATGGATGGCCGCCGGCTTAATCCTCCAGGTGATGGTCGTGGCGCTGTTGTTGCGCTACCGCAACAAGCAATAGCTCATTCCTTGGAGATTATCCTTATGCTCAGAGGGCCAGTTATTGGTATATCCCCCGACAATCAAGCTGCCGACCAACCCCATCCGGTTTATGAACTCCCAAGCGCCTACGCCGTGGCGATTGAAAAAGCCGGCGGCATTCCCATCTTGCTGCCCCATACTGCGGACCCGGCGACCCAGGCTGCTTACATGCACCTTATTGATGGCCTGCTGATTCCGGGAGGCAACGACCTGGATCCGTCGCTTTACGGCCAGGCTCCGCATCCGACCCTGCGCCGCCTGGATTCGCTGCGTGAAAAATTTGATCTGGCCATGCTGGCCTTGGCGCAGGCACGCAATATGCCGGTGCTTGGAATATGTTTGGGCTGTCAGGCTATGAATGTGCGGCGGGGCGGATCGTTGCATCAGTACCTTCCCGAGGTGCCGCGCGATCAAAGCATCCGTCACACCGGAAACCCGGCTGACTCAACTGACAAAAATGCCTGGCACAGCGTTTCGCTGTCGCAAGGGTCAAAATTGCGCGCTATACTCAAGTGTGATCAGTTGACCGTCAACAGCCGCCATCGTCAGGCTGTTGATCGACTGGGCACGGGATTGACCGCGTGTGCGGCCAGTCCTGATGGCGTGATGGAAGCCATCGAAGACAACACTATGAAGTTTTGGATCGGCGTGCAGTGGCATGCCGAAACGCTCACTGATCCGCCGCACGCGGGGTTATTTAACGCATTTGTCGCTGCGGCCGCGACAAACATTGATCCCTCACGCTGACAGGAGACGCCATACATGGCCTTTGATTTTAAGCCTTTTTTCAATCAGGCATTACCCTATAACCCGTTGCTCCGGCAGTGTGCCACCGCCGAGCAGCGGCAGCGCTGGCAGAACGTCTATGACAGTGTAACACTGACGCCGGAACAAAAATCTCTGCTGCAGAGCTTTCGCAGAAAAATGGATGTCTTGTGTCTTGTCGGGGTCTGGTGCGGTGATTGCGTAAACGCCTGCCCTATTTTCCAACGATTTGCCGAACTTACCGATAAAATTGATCTGCGCTTTGTAAATCGTGAACAGAAATTTGATCCGACCGCCTCCGACGCGGGAACGCATCTGGCCGGCCAATTGTCTATTTGCGGCGGACCACGGGTACCTGTTCTGGTATTTCTTTCACAGGACGGCTTTGAATGCGAACGTTTTGGTGAACGCACATTGGCAACCTATCGCTCCAAGGTGGCTGCCATGCAGGGGGCTTCGTGTTCCACTGGCCTGTTTGGTCCGCCCGCGGATTTGCTGCAAGCCAACATTGCGGAATGGTTAACGCATTTTGAACGGGTGCAACTCATGCTGCAGACCAGCCCGCGCTTAATTCGGCTTAATGGCGAAGCCTGACGCATTGCGTTTTTCCGCCAACGGCCAGTGCGGTGCCGTTGCGCTCCAATAAAAATAGGGCGTGGCAATCAATCCACGTAGGCATCTGAGGTGCGAGTTTCCGGGCCGAACTCTTCTCTTCGCGTCGGCATATATGCCGTCAATTTCGCCGTCAGCAGCCTCGCACTGTACATAAACTCTCCGCTGGTGCACAATATAAGCAGGCCATGGATGGTGCTCAATTGGATGATTGCCAATGCGTCGCGTTAAGCATACGAACAGATTTCTAATTATGCCGCTGGTTTTAAGCGTGGGCGTCATCAGTTGGGCGGTTTTACTGGCGTCCCTGCTGGCGGTAGCTCTGATTGTTCTTTCCCCGGCGATCCATGATATGCATCAGGCGCAGGTGACGCGCAATAATCTCCGCGCTACCCTGGCGTTGATCAATGAAAAAATCGCCCTGCAAAACCGTTTTATCAAACTGGCGGATACCGATCAGCGGCTTATGCAGCGCCTGGCGGACCGACAGCTAAACATCGTGAACCCCAATGAACAAGTGCTTCCCCTGGCCAACGACACCCGCCCGCGCGACGTTCAAAGTCTGATTGACGAAGCCCTTAAACCCATCGAACCCAAACCCGTACCCCCCATTCCCTGGATCATCAACATCGCCCGCTTCAACGTAATCCGCGGCCCCCTGATCATCTTAGCCCTATTTGGCTTCGTCGTAGCCTTCCTCCTGGACATCCGCCGCGCCTAAACAATGAACGAAATCAAAAATGATCAATGACCGATGAACAATGTTGAGGCATGGATGCCGAAATCTCCCGACAAGTCGGGACAGGCCTTATGTCGATTGGATCAGCGTATCGGGTACCAACGCAAAAATCACCGGCATTTCTGACAAGTGACATCCAAATTTGATCCGTGATCATTGGTCTTTGACCAGTGAATTACGATTTCCGCATCCCACTAAGCCGCGGGCGTCGTGCCCGCGCGCCCGCTCCCGCAACCCCCCGCACCGCGCCCCATTAATCCCCGTGCACCGGGAGTCTCATTGATCATTGCCCATCGCTCGCAGCGCCGCCCGCCGGATCCCATCAACTTTCTCATCGCCGAGGCGGTGCCCGACGAAACATTAACCACGCTGATGGTCAATCCCAAAAGACCCGGAAGATTTGAGCCGCGCGTGCGTACACGCCGCCGTAACGGCTACCGTGTCATGACACGTCCAAGGTCCGAACTCAAGGCGATGATCGCACGCGGAGAGGAGATCAAATGTCGTTAATTCCATTGCTTTTTCTGCTTAAGTTAATGGCACTCGCGGCTGTCTACAGTATTTTCCCGCCACAAGGGCGCGAAGACACGACGCGGCGCTCAATAACCAATGAATAATGATCAATGAATAAATCATCGGAACTTCCAAATTTCTGATCCGTGATCTTTGATCTTTGGAGATTGTAAACATCCACCCCGGCTCGCCCGGGATAAACTCCTTTGAGGAACCCGGCGAGTCGAGACGTTCTCAAGGGGCTCTGCGGGATTCGCGGCCCTGTGCCAAAAATATGGGCACACCCCATTCTCCCAACTGACTGCGGAAATCCTTGCAACAGATCTTCCACGCCCCTACACTTTCGGTTTAACATCGTCGCAAAAATCGGCGGATGCGGAAGTATTGCGGCGGCAATATCCGGAAGATAAGAAATGGAGAATTCTGTCATGGGCAATTTGTGCCGGCGCTTGATTTTCCGAAATTACCTCAGGGTGATTTTTTCATCCATACTTGCTGTGGGCTTTTTACCCGGTAAACCAAGTATGGCCCAAGCGGCATCGATGGCCATCCCCGGTGTGACCATACATATTAATGCGGCCACGGGGGAGTATCTTTTTACGTCCGCATCGCCCGCGTGGACATTTCGCGGTACGGTAGGCTCGGCAATGAGACATATTCAGCGTTCATCGGGACGCGACAATCTGGGGGCATTCAAGGAAATTAAATTCACCTGGGGGCCAACATCTCATCGGCGCATCGGCGTCCTGAAATGTTACATGCACAGCGGCACGTTGCTTGCCGGTATTACCGGTGCTTCGCCGCGCACGGTATTTCCTGATTTTACTTCCATTCCATCAAAGCTGCGGGTGCTGAGTTTTAAGAACGCGGTGTTCGCCGGGCCGGAATTTCACGCGCAGGCTGATTCCATGCCCTGGGTTTTGTTTAATCGCCACGCCGATACCGCCATTATTTCACCAGCCTCGGCATTTCTTATCTCACGGCTGGCCGGCAATGCGAAAACCAGTATCGGTACGGAGCTAAATCCGAATGTTTCCGATTCCACCGCCGCGCGCATGCGGTGGACAATTCTTATGATGGGCCGCGGCATAGAGCGCACGCTTCATTCCTGGGGGCATGCTCTGGACCGACTATACAATCGTCCGCGCATCGGTAATGAGGGTAATGTGGTGCTGCGTAATTTTGGCTATTGGACAGATAATGGCGCATGTTACTATTACAATTATGTGCCCAAGCTCGGATATGCCGGAACATTGGAAGCGGTGGCGCGCCAATTCGACCGGCATAAGGTCCCTCTGGCATATATGGAATTGGACAGTTGGTGGTACCGCAAAAGTGATCGCTATGTCGATGGGACAATTCTCAAAGCCAAGGCCGGCAAATTTCCCCCGGGGCGCTGGAATATTTACGGCGGCATCTGGCAATATCGAGCCTCACACCAATTGTTTCCACAGGGACTGGGCGCATTTCAAAAGAAACTCGGCGTCCCGCTGGTTTGCCACGGTCGATGGATTGATCCGCACAGCCCCTACCATAAAAAGTACGCCATTTCAGGTATTGCGCCCATCGATCCGGCGTGGTGGAAATCCACGGCGGATTATTTCGCGCGAAGTGGGGTCATCGGCTACGAACAGGATTGGCTCAATGACATTTATCGATATTCTCCTGCCATGCAAATATCACGCCATGTTGGCGATGCCTTCACTGGAAATATGGCTGCGGTTCTGGCGCGGCATCATATGAGCCTGATATATTGCATGCCGCTGCCCCGGTTTTTCCTGCAAAGTGCGGCGACGCCGAATCTTTCAATGATTCGCTGTTCCAATGACTATTTTATTCAGCAGCGCTGGCGGCATTTTGTCTACACATCCAGCCTCGCGCATGCGATGGGGCTGTGGCCATGGACAGATACACTCATGAGCCGCAATACCGGCGATATTCTTTTAGCCACTTTATCCGGCGGGCCGGTTGGTGTGGGCGATCAAATGGGACATGAGTCCTGGAGCAATATCAGAAAAGTGATTCGCTCCGACGGCCGAATCGTAAAGCCGGATGCGCCATTGCTTCCAACGGATCAAACAATTATGGCGGAAGCTGCGGGAAAGCATCGCCCTTTTGTCGCCGACACCTGTTCAAATCAGGGAATAAAAACAACCTATGTGTTTGTCTGGCGGCAGAAAGGCGACCATCCGTCCGTACGCATCAGTCCCACGGAACTGGGCTTGCCCGCCACTGGCCGTTACATCGTCTACAACTATTTCACCCACGCGGTAAGGCATCTTGATGCTAAGCGCCCCTTGACCATTAATCTGCATCCCAACCAATGGCAATATGATATTGTCGCCCCGCAACAAGCCGGCGGCATGGCTCTTTTCGGTGATCTGAACCAGTTCGTGCCAATGGGCCGCCAGAGAATCGCCAAGGCTGCTGTACGAAAATCCGACGTTAATCTGACGGTCATTGTCGCGAAGGGTGAAAAGTCGGTTGTCATCAGCGGATACAGTAAGCATGGCATTTCAGCATCCATTCGCGGTGGATCCGTTTCCACCAGCGCCGACGGCCAAACCGGCCTATTTACCGTCACGGTAAGCCCCAGCGCCAACACCCCGGAACAGAACGATTATGATAAACCGATTCAGGAAATTGCGGTACAACTTTCCAGCCGCTGAGGATTTATCCAGGCACAACGCGCAGCAGCTTCGTCTGAAAGCGGCGCATGAGGAACTTGAAGGTGTTAACATGGCTCGCCAAACACTTCCCATTCAGCAAATCGTAGATGGAACTTCTGTGGGGTAAAGTGATGGTGCGATCGCCTGCTGTGCCATCACTACTGATCATCATCAGGCTTCCATCGGTTTCAAAGGCATCGTTGGTGTTCAGGTAAACCGGCACGCCAAGGTGTGGGAAAAGTGATCTCCAGAACGCCGCGGAAGGCCGTGGATCCCCGATAAAGACGGAGGTGTATTGTTTGTGCCGCAGCAGGGCAACCGAGACGGAAGGGGAATGGTCATACGTCGCGAGAGAAATGGCGGAAGGATCCACCACGGCGAAGCTGGGGGTATCGGCGGCATGACTGAAAATTCCAAACTTGGCAACTGAGGCGTTGAGTCCCGAAATACGTTGCTTTGGAAGCCCCAGTCTGTTTCCGACGGTAACTTCGCTTCCGGGAAGTGCACTTGGTGGCATCAGTCGCAACCCCATGCCGACAAGCCTACTGGCGGCGGCCACGTCAATTTTTCCATGCCTCATGAATCCCGCGCCGTAGAGCCAAATGAGCGTACGCCCGTGCGATTCCAATTGGGACTTGATTTCCCTGCGCAATGCAGCACCTACGTGCCAGGCGTTGAGGAAAATAATAACCTTTGCAGGTGGAAAATGGCGGTTGGCAATATCGGAAAGCAGGTAGCTTCCAACACTGGTTCCGCATCGGAAGAACTGCCCAGGATTGAACGTAAGGGCACCCAAAAGCGGCATGTCTACAGGCCCGACGCGAGCATAATAGGAAGACCGCTCGTCCAGAATGACCGCCACGTCAGGCTTGTACGGGGATTTTCCACCATACTTCACGTATATTTTGCGTAGCGTGCCAATATTTTTCCATATTCCACTGCTGTTTAACCATCCTTTTCCCTGCAGGTCCATCCACCACATTCCCATGCGGTGAATCAGCACCTGGCCGAAATTTCTGCGATGAACGTCAATGGTCTGGGTGAGATTCGCACATCGGGCGTAAAATCCGGGACCAGAATGCTTTGTGGTATCTAGAAACGTGCTGGTGTCATCTTCCATCATCCACAGCTTGCCATGCAGGGCAGCGCTGTCCTGCGCCCCCTCGAGTGGTGGTGCTCCGCCGGGCTGCCGGAAAGCGTAATCCACAGGGCATGCAACTGCATCAACGTAGGGCAACCGAAGCAGTTTGCCTAGCGCGTCATCGGAACTGTTGGGCGTGGGAAGAGAAAATCCGTAGCCGTAAAAGGTTACAACCAGAGAATGTCCGGCGGTTTGTCGCTTGATGACCCTGGCGAACTGGGATATCCGGTGAACGGCCATGTCGCTTTGATACCTCATATAGTCAATGCAGCGACGCTCGTCAGGGCGATAAAACGGATAGGCGTTGGCGGCTCGTGGCGGAGGAACATCCGCCAAGCTGAAACGGATATGCTTTTGGTGCCATGCGGCGCGCAGCACGGCGTTTGTTTTATACCGCCGCCGCAGCCATTTTTTGAAACCCGCCTCATTGGGTTTGGAATAATCAAATCCTGGCCGAATAGGTCCCCAATAATTGGGGGTAAACCACTCCCCGGTGTTCCCGTGGCAGATGTGGTAACCGATTACGCGACTTGCGAGAATTGGGGAAGATTTGATGTGGGCGATAAATACTTTAAGGTCATTTGCGACGGCGTGGTACCAAAGGCGGGACGCCGGTGAGCACTGGGGACGTTGTCCGTCGGCGTACTTAACTAACTGGGATGGATGCCTAGCGTCAAAGCCCGGCACCCCGCACCAGACTCGCGGCAACAACCACGCTTTGGGGTTGTTCTTGAGGATAAACGAGCAGAGTCGGTCCAGGGAATCGTGGATAAACGGATGAGCTGGATTTGGCAGGCCAACTGGGAATGTGACAATATTAATACCGCGCTGTGCGGCAAGCCGAATTTCCGCAGCCGATTGCGCTACGCTCCGTTGATATTGAAAATTGATGTAGACGTAAAGCGCCAAAGGGGGAACTCGCCGCCCCGCGATAAATAAATTTGGACAGCCGTCAACGGATCTCACGCGTGCATCAATTAACGTATGAGCAGTCGCCGCTGCGGTACCGGTGCCCGCGAACGCCAAGAGGCAAGCGACAATCCGGCAAGTTGATCTGAACAAAAGTATTCTCCTTTAGAGCGTCCAAGTTTTCACATTTGGGCATACGGGCGCAGACGATCAAGCCTAACCGCCGATGTGCAACGACTAATTAAGCCAGCCCCCTGCGGCCCGCCTACTTCGCCGCGCGGGGGCTGGCTATCCGATGAATCTTTCAGGCCCCGGTGGGCGGCCCGGATTGGCTCACCTGGCGCTGTTGTGTTGTCAGGAATATCACCTGATCGTTACGTTATAGTAACGTAGCGTGTTAGCTTGGACCGGAGCGGCGTGGCCGTCACAGAAGACCGCATTGGCATACCCGGTGTCGGCGTTGGAGGCTCCTAACCCCGCGCCAAGGCCTGGAACATTGACCGGTGTCAGCCCGTGCCGATAGCGGAGTCCGCAGGTATTCCAGTCCTCGGCATCGGTGTTGCTCTGGCCCTCCGGCCAGCCCGCCGGGATCACTTCGGTCGTGGGTGTGGTGGTCGGCAGCCAGCCGGGTGTTGTCCAGTTAAATATGGCCTCGCTACTTCCCTGCGGGGCATCCTGATTGGCATCTCCCATCATAATGACGTGCGAAGGAGATTTGATTTCAGCATCTCGGACCATGCTCGGTTCAGGTCCGCCGCCAAACCACCAAGCTGGCTCGTTTACATAGACGAATATGTTGGGATTGGCACCATATTCTACAGCTTGCAAGAGTGTGGGCGTTATATCCGCCGATGGGCAGTAAAATAATCCCTGCCATTTCTGGATAACTGGCGGGGTGTAGTTGTTTGGAAGATTCCACCATCCGACGTAAGGTACGTTTCCGATATAATAATCATTCAGCATATCGAACCAACTGCTGCCGGCTGCAAGGTCACCTGCCCCGGTCCCTGCGTTGTAACCATACGGGTAAATTCCAGCACTGGTGTTTACATATTCTTCTGTAAGTTGACCCAACGACCGCAGTTTTGCCGTACACTGTATCGCTTGGGCATCCTTCTGGGCTGCGGCAAGCGCGGGGAGCAGAAGTGCGATCAACAGCGAAATAATGGAAATCACCACTAAAAGTTCAATGAGCGTAAAGCCGCGTTTCATTTGCGAAAATGGAAATGCCATGTATGTATCTCCTTAAAATAGGGACATCTGTATGTCCGGCAACGACGCTAAAACAACTACAGCCTGACTAAAAGGTATGGCCGTCGCCTCAGGCCAGGCTGCGGCCATACCTTGGGAGGCATCAAACCCTTTTCCGTAGCACTCTTTTCCGGGCAATCAACGCTACAGAGCCGGCTAGGGCTACCAGGCCGATCGTTGTCGGCTCTGGCACCGCGGTGACAGTCACCGCCTGGATGCCGATATTGGCAAACTGCCCGGTACTCACCGCCGTGTCGGAGAAAGTCAGTGTATCCCCAGGTGCGCCCGCAATATTTAATGTAAGCTCACCGGCGAGGCTGCTTTGTGGCAGCGCATTATTGAAGGTATAACTTCCGCCGGAGCTAAGGCTTGCGGTAATGTCATGGTTCGCATTGTAGGAGTTGAGATAAACGTCCATAACCTCCGACGAGCCCAGAAGCGTCTGGGTGAATGAAAAAGACGAAGGTGTAAAGCTCGAATAGGCGTAGATATTTGATGTGTCAGAAGACGTTGGCGATCCGCCACTGAAGGATAGAAAGTTAAACCCGGTTGCGTATTGTGGAGCGGTGCCGTTTTGAAATCCGTCGACTAAATTACCGCCGGTCAACGCACTAAAAGAGTTCGGGCCACCCGCCTTGGTGCTGGGTGTAATGCTGTATGAGCCGGCGCTGTTGAGACCGAAATACACCCAATCCGAAGCACCAGTGCTGATATCAATGGGGCTGGCGGCCGAACTTGCCGGTGCCGCGGCCATTGTGCCGGAAATGGTTCCGCCGTCAGCACCCGCCGTGGACAGTGCTATCCCGGCGACGGCGATGCCAACTACCGCCGAGACCTTTGACATGGGATAACGCGCGAAAGAAATTTTTGAAAACATGGTCATTTCTCCAAAAAAGTCAGAACCTCAGCTCCCACCCAACCACGCGGTCAGAAATTGTGGAGCGTTAACTCCGTAGCATGCACTGCTCGGCCGAAAAACCGGGCGGCAATTACGGACCTTATTTATCCGCCTACGGTTCAAGGGCTACCCGCCTTGGCCATGTAGCTGCGGCGGCCACATGGGATCCGGGAGTCATGCGGTCCAGTAACCTCCTTTCCTGTTCAGCCAACCTTCTAACCGCCACCTTCTGCAGAATTGCTTTGGTGACAGCCATTTTACAAAATCTTGGCGTGCAGATCGCTTCCGCCAATGAACTTACTATAACTCGTCAAATTGGCTTAACGCGGCAAAACTATGTGCGTTTCGCGCAAGTGACTTAGACGCCGGGTTCATCCTGGATTTGAGGTTGTTCCTACCGGTTTTCGGCCAATGCGTCAACGTACTCCAACGCTTAGATGTTCGTGGCCTGGAATGCGGAATGCCCTGGGGCCGAGCAGTTCCCTGCCGCCAAGTGAATCCGCAGTAACTTATCTGCGGGCCGTTTGACCGGCATAGTTAACGTGGGGTACGCTGTGGCAACTGATAACTTGGAGATATCCATGACCGCGAAGCGTATCGCCATCGTCATCGAACTGGCCGTTGGTTACAGAGAAGATGTAATTCGAGGACTTCTGCGATTCATGGAAACGCGCCCCAATTGGTTATATCAAGGCTGTGAATTAAAATCCAAAGAACTGCAAGCGCTTCACAGGTGGTGCCCTGATGGAATTGTGGTCGGCTACCATGATCAGAGCGTAAAACAGTTGCTGCGAGGATTTTCGTTGCCAACCATTGATGTCTTCAACTGGTTTGACCTTCCTGATTCAACCCGCGTGAGCATAGATGATGTTGCGGTTGGACGAATGGCCGCCGAGTATTTATTGCAGCGGGGATTTAAAAATCTGGCTATTATCGGTGAAACCTCAGCAAAATTTGCCATCGAACGGCGCGATGGATTTGTCGCGGCTCTTGCCGCCGCCAACGTAAACTGTTTCAGAATCGGTGAAGTGGCCCGGCCAACTGTCTCATGGTCGGTGGCGTTCCGTACCACGCCGGACAAAACATTGCGTAAATGGCTGCGTGAGCTTCCGAAGCCCGTCGGAATTTTTGCGATTGACGATGACTGGGCGCTGACACTTTCGGAATTGTGTAATCAGGAGGGAATTCGAGTCCCGGATCAAGCGGCCATTCTTGGAGTTGACGATGAGGAACTTCTCTGCCAAATGTCACGGCCCCCACTGTCCAGCATTGATACCGGTGCCGAGCGGATCGGGTGGGAGGCCGGAAAGGCGTTGGCAGAACTCATGGAGGGCAAACGTGTTGCCAATCCGTTGCTTTTACAACCCGTGCGGGTGGTGGAGCGACAATCCACGGACATTTTTGCCATTGAGGACACCGAGGTCTTATCCGCCGTCAGATTTATTCAGACCAACGCTCACCGTGGAATTGGCGTTACCGAAGTGCTGCGAATGGTGCCCACCCGTAGGCGTACATTGGAGCACCGCTTCCGCGAGCTTATTGGCCGTAGTATTCTTGATGAAGTTCAGCGATGTCGTATCGCGCGCGCGAAAAACCTTCTGGTTACCACGGATATTAAACTTTCTGTAGTGGCACAACGCAGCGGATTCAGCAGCGCGGGCCGCCTTTGCCGCGTCTTTCGGCAAGTCACCGGTGAAACCCCCGCCGCATTTCGCCGCCATCAGGCGCTGGAATAATCTAGCAGGTATTCTGCCGCCGATGAATACGGTCAGCTGATTACCGTCACGTTTAAGCCTCGGGGCCGGTGCGGATAAACAATGGGTAGGCAGGGAGAAGAGTGGCAATAAATCCGGTCAGGCCACTGGAGCGCCTGTTCCAAGAGAAACCATTCTCTTATCGCCGACAATGATGCCATCAATGTCGCTGCCCGCCCGGAAATATCGCTACGCTCCAGTGAGGCCGTATGGCCGCGAGAGGTGTGGTTTGGGGGATCTGCCCTAAATTCTTGATGGGACAGAGCCTGAGTGACTGTCCGAGTAATGGCCGTGGCAACCTGGCAATTACGCGCACTGACGCATGGCGATGCAAAGTTCACTTTTGCGCTGGTGGTAAAAACTTTTGCGCTGTACGTAGTGGCGGAAGCCTTGGCCCGCTGTAAACTAAATGTTCAAGGTTCGGCGGCGGATTGGTTCCGTTGGGCACTAGATTATCGGCCGTCCGTGGAAAAAGAGAGCGGTTAATAACATGCGCGGAATGCGGGCAGATCTGCACGTTGCTATAACGCCAGCGCTCCTCGCCATTACCGCCTGAAGGCTGGTAAAACAGTCGCCTAATCAACGGGGTTGTGCCGATTTAATGGCAGGATCGTCGATAGCCGATTCAAAAATCGATTGTAACGGGTGTGTGATATGAAATTCAGGCATGGTGCATGGCGGTGGCGACCTGAGGTAACCCCATCCGTGGCCAAGAGACTTTATCGCCACCGTATTGAAAAAAATGCCGTTCGGCTCTGGACACTGGACCACGCCGGAACGCAAGGGGCTGATAGGTTTGAAGGAACGATTCTGGAATTATGTATTTCCTCTCCCATGCCTGATGTTGCGCGTGTGCAAATTCATCATCACAAACCAGCCGACGCGTTACCTGCCGGGTTTGATTTGGATTATCAGGCGGCCAGTTCCAATTGGGCGGTGAAAGATCAGCCGACGGAGATTCTTTTAACGACCGGTAATCTGACGGTCCGCATCGATAAAGAAAGTTGGGGCATGCACTTTCTGGACTCGCAGGGGAATGTCATTACCCAGGCCGGTCCTGAAAGCCTTGGATACATGCAGGTTCAGGCCTCGGGCGCGTTTATGATGCAGCGGTTGACCATGGCCGTGGGGGAGTGCATTTATGCGTTGGGGGAACGCTTCGGCCCACTTGTAAAAAACGGGCAGAACGTGGTCATCTGGAATGAGGACGGCGGTACCGCCAGTGACTTGGCGTATAAAAACATACCCTTTTACCTGTCGAGCCGCGGCTATGGCGTACTGGTGAATTCGCCGGGAAAAGTGGATTTTGAAATTGGCACTGAGCGTGTCTCGCAAATGCAATTTAGCGTTCCCGGAGAGGCCTTGGATTATTACCTGTTCCATGGGCCGGACCTGAAAGACGTTTTAAGTAAGTACACCTTGTTAAGCGGACGTCCCGCGGTGCCGCCCGCATGGTCGTTTGGCTTGTGGCTTAGCACCTCGTTTACCACCCGATATGATGAGAAAACCGTGATGGAATTTGTCGATGGCATGGCCCGGCGCGGCACTCCATTAAGCGTATTTCATTTCGACTGTTTCTGGATGAAAGAGCGGCAATGGTGCGATTTTCAGTGGGATCGCACGGCCTTTCCCGATCCGGAAGGGATGCTCAAACGCCTGAAAGCCAAAGGGTTGAAAATATGTGTATGGATTAATCCATATATATCCCAACTTTCTGTGCTGTTTACGGAAGGGCGAAAAAATAACTATTTCATCCGCCGGCGGGATGGTTCGGTATTTCAGCGCGACGCCTGGCAGCCCGGCATGGCGCTGGTGGATTTTACCAATCCCGCTGCGCGACAGTGGTATTGCGGCAAGCTGCAGGCACTGCTGGACATGGGGGTGGACGCCTTTAAGACGGATTTTGGTGAATATATTCCAATCGATGGGGTTGAGTATTTTGATGGCTCTGATCCGGAAAATATGCACAACTATTATAGTTATCTGTATAACAAGTGCGTATTTGAACTGCTGGAAAAGCATCATGGCCAAGGCCAGGCACTGGTATTCGGCAGATCGGGCACAACCGGCATTCAAAAATTCCCTGTATCCTGGGGCGGTGATTGCGAAGCTACGTTTGAATCCATGGCGGAGGATCTTCGCGGAGGCCTAAGCTTCTGCATGTCCGGCCCGGCATTTTGGAGTCATGACATCGGAGGATTCACGGGCAAAGCGGATGCGGGGTTGTATAAGCGCTGGATTGCGTTTGGGTTGTTGTCTACCCATAGCCGACTGCACGGATCGGAATCGTATCGGGTGCCGTGGCTGTTTGATGAAGAATCGGTAGATGTCATGCGGCATTTTACGGCGCTAAAAAATCGCCTGTTCCCCTATCTTTATTCCTCCGCGCAAGATGCCGCGCAATATGGTTGGCCGGTGTTGCGAGCCATGGTATTGGAGTATCCGGACGATCCGGCATGCCGATATTTAGACCGACAATATATGCTCGGTTCATCCCTGTTGGTTGCGCCGATATTCCGCGCCGACGGCGTGGCGGAATATTATCTGCCGCAGGGATATTGGACCGATTTCCTGACCAACCGGGTGGTTGAAGGCGGCAGTTGGAGACGGGAAAAGATGAACTTTATGGAATTGCCGCTATTTGTGAAGGCCAATTCCATTATCCCGATTTCCGGCGAAACGCAACGACCGCATTGGTCGTGTGGGGAGCCGTTAACGCTGGATATATTTGATCTGGATGTGGGCACCGAACTTAATGTGCGTGTGGCGGCAGTCAACGCAGAGGAGGCGGTCTTTCATGTTCAGCGCCGACCCGGTGAGATTGTTTTCAAATCGGATGGCAAAGCGAAGTGTGTAAGCGTGACGCTGCGGCATTGCCGCGCCGTTAGGGATGTCATTAATGGCCGCGAGTCGGGGGAAACACCGGAAGGGTGGCGTGTTGAATGGCAGCACACCGGGGAGCCGTTGATTGTGGCATTTCCGGAATCGCTTGGTCACGCCGGGCATGGGACATCAGCCGATCGCGCAGGCACTTTGGCACCCGTGCGCCTGGGCCATGGCCAAAATGGCGATTCCGCGCGGTATTGATTATCGCAAGCTGATCGTATTTTACAGTTATTATCATTTATATTGAGATCCGTTCAGAGGATAGTGCGATGGCGAAATTCAGATGTTCCTTGGAAAGCAGACCGGCGGCCGGTTTTTCTCGCCGGAAAGTATTGGCTTCAGCCACTGCGATCGCCGCAGGGCAGGCTTTCGGCCTTTTCGACCGTTCCGTAACTTTGCCCGCGCGAGGCGCGGATGCTATGGCGGTTCCGAATTCATCCGGATATCGCTGGACCAATGTTGCCATCCATGGCGGTGGATTTGTTGTGGGAATTATTCCGCACCCCACGGTGCGCGGGCTGATCTATGCCCGCACGGATGTGGGCGGGGCGTATCGTCTGGATCCCGGCAGCGATCGCTGGACGCCCATTACGGATTGGGTTGGTGGGCCGGATTGGTATTTATCCGGGATTGAGAGCGTTGCCGTGGATCCAACCGATCCAAGCCGCGTGTATATCGCCGCGGGCATGTACACTCAGCCGTGGGCCAAACCTGGAGCCATTTTACGTTCAATGGATCAGGGGAAAACGTGGCAAAAAACCAATTTGCCCATCAAACTTGGGGGAAACGAAGCCGGACGATTTAATGGTGAGCGCCTGGCGGTGGATCCCCACGCGCCGGCCACGCTTTTTTTCGGCTCCCGGCTCAATGGTCTGTGGAAAAGTCGGGACCACGGCGAATCCTGGCATCAGGTAAAAAGTTTTCCACTTCCGCAGGATACCGGCGGAGTGGGCACGGTTTTCGTCATTTATGACACCCGCAGCGACAACCCCGGCCACCCTACGCCGATCATCTACGCCGGGGCATCAACACCGCATGGCGGCATGTATCGCAGCACCGATGCCGGAATCACATGGCATAAACTCGCCGGACAACCGCTTGGCCTGCGGCCCAACCACGCGGCATTAGCCGCCGATGGCTCACTTTACATCAGTTATGGCAAACAACCCGGCCCCAACAGTATGACCGATGGTGCCGTCTGGAAATTTAATACCCATGAAGGAACCTGGACCGATATTACACCATTATCCCCAAAAAAAGATCGGCGCAGTTTTGGTTATGGAACCGTGGCTATTGATGTAAACCATCCCGGTACCGTGATGGCCGGTACATTCTGCCGCTGGAACGGCGGCGACATTATTTTCCGTTCCACCGATGGCGGCAAACAGTGGAAGCCGATAAGCCCCAACCATGGCGGCATCTGGTCCGTGGAATCCGCCCCCTGGCTGAATTTTCATTCCGCGCATCCGATGGTCACAAACTGGATCGGCAGTTTGCAAATAGATCCCCACAATTCCAATCGTGTGCTGTACACCACGGGGTGGGGCATATTTGAAACGACGGATGTCATGGCGGCGGACTCCGGCTCTCCTACGCATTGGAAATTTTATTGTGATGGCGTTGAGGAAACCGTCGTCCTGGATTTAATCAGTCCACCCGCCGGAGCGCATTTGCTGAGTTCTCTGGGGGATATTGGTGGGTTTAAGCAGGACAATTTACGGATATCACCTCCGGCCGGCATGTTAAATCCCAACTATGGCAGCAACACCTGCATTGATTTTGCGGAGCATGATCCATTATTTATGGTGCGCGCGTTCGGTGGCCAGCCTGTCAATGCGGCGTACTCTACGAACGGTGGTACAAGTTGGGTCCCCTTCAAGAACACTCCGCGGGGTGCAATGTACGGCAGAATTGCCGTTTCATCGGATGCCAAAGCCATTGTCTGGACCGCCGGGCAGGGACCTTGGAGCGGACCGGACCGAGTTGCTCATGTCACACATGATCGCGGTGAATCCTGGAAAGCTTGCCGTGGGGTACAGGCGGGCTGGCAGGTGATTTCCGATCGCGTTGATCCGCGGCAATTTTATGCGTTTAGTCCGCCGAAGGGCCGCGTTTATATAAGCGCGGATGCGGGCGTATCGTTTCATCGCATGGACAGACAGTTTCCGCGTGGTGGGGCTGCCCTGCGGAGCACGCCTGGGCGGGCCGGCGATCTGTGGCTGGCGTCCGCGCATGGGCTGTATCACTGCCGTGCATACGGTGCGGCGGTGTCAAAGATTTCCAACATTGATTCGGCCAGTCAGATCGGCTTTGGCCGTGCCGCGCCGGGGTTAAGTTACCCCGCCATATTCGTGGTAGGCCGCCTGAACGGCGTTTATGGCTTTTACCGATCCGATGATGCCGGTGCCAACTGGGTGCGCATCAACGATTATCAGCACCAGTTTTTCACCATTAATGCCATTACCGGCGATCCCCGTATTTATGGCCGCGTGTATCTCGCAACCAGTGGCCGCGGGATTATTTATGGTGATCGGGTATAGGAACAGACCACGCTACGGCTGTCGCGGATCCCATTTGTCCCGTCCGCCGAGAAAGTTCTCAGCACTGCACGTTCTGACCTGCCGATCGGTTGAGCGACTATGTGCCGCCTTCCTTCGTCGCGGCTAATTCTGCAATAGATTCAACTGAAAGTATACAGGCAAGAGTTTTCAAGTTCGGCCAATCATCGTAGCATCTAAATAGTCTGAATTGGCGGACGTGTATTTTCAGGAGTTCAATCAATGGCATCACTTCGTTCCACCGGCGCGGCGGCATTCGGCTTCTGTCTGGCACTTTTAACGCTCCCCCTGGCCGCAGCCACCGCTGCTATTGCCGCGCCGACTCCGGCATTGCCCGTCATACCCCACCGTGTTTTCAACATCACGCGATATGGAGCTTCAGCCGATAGCACGTTACCCGCGACAGTAGCTATTGAGAAGGCGATTAGCGCCTGCGACCACGCCGGGGGCGGTACGGTGCTAATTCCGCGGGGTACATTTCTCTGCGGCCCGATTCGTCTGGCCAACCATGTGGATTTACGTCTGGCCAAAGGCGCACTGTTAAAAATGTTGCCTTATGGCAAATATCCCTTTATTCACGGCAGGTATCCTGATTTTATCCGCGCCTCCAATATGCACGATATCGCCATCACGGGCCACGGTACCATCAATGGCCAAGGTGCCCCCTGGTGGGCTTTATACCGTCGCCGGCCCAATGGCACGGTCCCGAAATTGCCGCACCGGCCTCAGATGCTTTCGATGAATAACATCACACGATTATTGATTCAGGGCGTGCGGCTGCAGGATCCCTCCAATACCCATATTTCCATTCAAAATGCCTGCAGGGACGTCACGATTGAACATATTATCATTCATACACCGCACAATTCTCCCAATACCGATGGTATTGACCTTTCCGGCCATGATGTACTGATCACGCATTGCCGCATTTCCGATGGAGATGACTGCATCGCCATTGGCGGAAGCGGACATCGCAGCCAGAGTCATTTTGAAAGCCAAAATATTGTCATTACCCATTGCGCCTTTGGTTATGGCCATGGCATGTCCATCGGCAGCTTTACCAGCGGCGGAATTCGCAATCTGCTGGTGGAGAATTGCACGTTTAATCACACCACCGCCGGCATACGCCTGAAATCCAATCTGGGGCGCGCGGGCATCGTGGAAAATCTTACCTATGAAAATATCACCATGCGTAATGTCCGTTGGCCGATTTTTATTTCCAGCTATTATCCGCACGCACCGAAAAACTCCTGGCTTCAGTCGCCAAAGCCCATCGGACGTTACACGCCGATCTGGCGCAATATCCGCATTATCAATCTCACCTCGCTCCACTCGCCGGTGGCGGGGCACATCATTGGAATGCCCGGTGCCCCGGTAGCCAACGTGCTTTTGCGTAACGTGCATATAAAAGCCAAAACCGGCATGATTATCGCGGACGCTCGCGATATACGGTTTCAAAACAGCGGCATAACCGCCACTCACGGGCCGGCCGTTCTAGTGCATGATGCGCAAATTACCGGGATCAGCGCCGCCGGAATGGCTATAGCCGCCACCCGCTGATATTTTACCGCGGGTCAATATTCGCATGCGACATTGTGTACAAGCGCCAGGGATTGTGAAATAGTGCGTGCCTCCAGGGGCCGAAAACATCTTATCACAGGAGGTATTCATGACTCGTAAACAAAACCTGGCACGTCGGGACTTTCTGGAACTTGCCCTGCTGACAGGAGCGGGTGCGACCATCTTATCAGAACAACGAATATTTTTTCGCGTGGGATGACCCTGAAGTTCGTTGCGGCGCGTATTTCGGCGTGTCATGGTGGTGGACGCACCTGAATGTTCCCGAATCGTTCACGGTAAAAAAGTGTTATTGCGCGTGCGCGGGGCATGGCAGCGCGCGGAAGTTTGTTGGATGGGCAATTGGATTTTTGTCCGCAGCCATGCCCTGTATGCCGGACTGCCTGTCAACTGTGCCATGAAAGGTGATTACCAGGTGCCATTTTTCAATGCCGACGGTTTACTGCTTGGTGGGGACAACGTGGAGGTCGCCGCCGCCTACAGCCGGGATCATGTTCGCAACATCGGTGCCAAAGGCAAGGCGCAATTTTTCCTTGAATTTAGCGTTATTTCCATCTTTGGACCCAAAAAATACCACGCCTGCTGCCGAATAATGCCCCTAGTCGCTTGAAAGCCTTGGCGTTGGCGGGTAATATCTTGGGTTTACCGATGGGTCGGGAACAGCGGTTCCCGCCATCGGGCTGATGAAAAATCCGATGTCGATCTCCGGTGCGTGGTGCCTGGAGCGGATCAGGTAAATTCATCCGGCAGGCAAACGAGGTATCGCGTGGCAGTAAAAATTCGGTTAAAACGCTTTGGTCGTAAAAATCGCGCATTCTGGCGTATAAATGCGGTGGATCACCGCTCTCCGCGGGATGGCAAGGTCATTGAAGAATTGGGCTATTATGATCCCATTGCCAAAGACCCCGCACGGCGCGTGGTGGTCAACAAAGCGCGGGTAGAGCATTGGATTAAAGTTGGTGCGTTGCCCAGCGATACGGTGGCCGGATTGCTGAAAACCGCCACGGATTCGGGCGCAGCGGCGGCCAATCCCGCCGGCGTTTCGGCCTGATTTGCTAAATCAGGGGCGTTGGTGGCTCGGCCGCATTGCGGGTTAAAACGATGATGCGCGTCGATATCCTTACGCTTTTTCCGGAAATGTTTCCCGGTTTATTGGGAAGCAGCATTCTTAAGCGGGCTGCGGAAAAATCGCTGGCCCGTTATCATCTGCATCAGTTGCGGGATTACACCACGGATCCGCACCGAAAAGTGGATGATAGGCCTTTTGGCGGCGGCCCGGGTATGGTGCTGATGTGCCAACCGGTGCTGGATGCGGTATCGGCTATTGAAGCCATGGATTCTGCACCCGCCACGCGGATTCTATTATGCCCGCAGGGCCGGAAAATGGATCAGGCTTTGGGGCATGAGCTGGCAGGCAAGCCCCGGCTGTTGCTGGTTTGCGGCCATTATGAAGGGTTTGATGAGCGGATCAGGCAGGTGCTTAATCCACTGGAAATAAGCATCGGCGATTATGTGCTGTCAGGCGGTGAATTACCGGCCATGGTCGTTCTCGATGCGGTGATCCGTTTAATTCCCGGCGTGCTGGGCGATCACGCCAGCGCCGGGGCGGAATCGTTTGCGATTGCGGATGCGGAAATCAGCGGTGGATTGGAATATCCCCACTATACCCGCCCGCGAAATTATCAGGGCCTTGAAGTGCCGGAAATTTTAACTTCCGGCGATCATGCAGCCATCGCCCGATGGCGGGCACAACAATCCAGGCAACGAACCGGTCAGCGTAGACCGGATTTATTGCCACCCCGGTGAGGGGCGGAAAATAATGACCCCGCGGCAAATCAATGCCCCCGGGTAAACGGAACCGGGAATCAATATCCGAATTGGAGTTATCCATGCGTAATGCACTACTTAGTCATGTTGAATCCAAACACCTGCTGGCCAAGCCGCCGCAATTCGCCATCGGCGATCTTGTGGATGTGCACTGCCGCATTGTGGAAGGTGACAAAGAACGTATTCAGGTTTTCTCCGGAACGGTGATCTCGCGCAAAGGTGCGGGCATCAGCGGGACGTTTACCGTCCGCCGGATCGTCAACAACGAAGGCGTGGAACGTATTTTCCCCGTGCATTCTCCGAAAATTGAAAAGCTGGAGGTGCGTCGGAAGAGCAAGATTCGCCGCGCTAAGCTTTATTATCTTCGCGATCTAACCGGCAAGGCCACCCGCTTAAAGGAGGGAGCACCCATGGTTCCATCTGATAAGCCGGCGGAAGCGCCCGTTGCCGCCCCGGCCGCCCCCGCGCCACAGGCCTGATGAGCCGTTGCGATCCGACTGGGTTCATGGAGAACCGCTCATGCGAAAATGGATGTTCGGACTGGGAATTCTTACCACCATCGGTCTGATTTCAGGCTGTGCTGCGCCGCCCTCGCAAACCACGAGTTTGGCTTCGGGGTATCAGGCCTATCAGCAGGGACAATTTATGGCCGCCGAAACTACCGCGCGGGCCTATATTGCCCAGGATACCACCGGGCGGAATTTGGCCGAGGCATATTACCTTGCCGCCATTTCTGAAGAACACCAGGCTGAATTAGCTTTGGCTGCCCGGGATTACCGCTTGGCGATCAGCCATTCTCAACGCCCGGATCTACAGGGAAAATCTTACAAAGCGCTGGGTGATATTTCTTATGTACAGGCTCGGTTCAATCGCGCCGCCACGGATTATAGAAATTCGCTCTCTGTGGACCCATCCGCCCAGCCCGATCAACGAATGCTTTATCGCTTGGGAACGTCACTGGAAAATACCGGCCACTGGAATGCCGCCCGGCAATATCTGGATCAATTAGTTGCTAATTTTCCGCAGTCGCCCTTGGCTAAAAGTGCTCTACAACGATTGTCCATGAATCACTTTACTCTGCAATTTGGTGCATGGAATAACGCTCCGGCCGCATGGAAGCAGGCGGCCGCACTGAAGGCACAAGGCTTACAGGCGGCGGTAATGCCGCACTTGGTTGCGGGCACAACCCTGTTTCTGGTGCAGGGTGGCGTCTACATGACCTATTCCGCTGCCATGGCCGCGCGCGGCACCGCCGCGGAGCGCATTCCTCAAGTGATCATTGTGCCATAATGTTAAGGTACACCGCCACTTTTGAAGTAAGGCGGTGCATTTTTGAACTTATTTATTTTATATAAAACCGCAGGCCCCAAACGCTTGCAGAAGAATCCTACGCATCAATGCCCGCTTGGCCGGCATTGAAAAATTGGATCGCATCGCACAGCAGGGACTCATGTGGCGCAGTTGCTTAGGCGCTAAACGAGGAACCGCAGCCACAGGTGTGCGTGGCATTAGGATTCTTAAACACAAATCCGCGGCCCATGACTTCATCTTTAAAGTCAATTTCCGTACCATTGAGATACAAATAACTTTTCCGATCAGCCAGTACTTTGACGCCTTGAGATTCCATGACTTCATCGGTTTCCACGGCATCTTCAGTTAAATCCAGGACATAGCTGAATCCAGAGCAGCCGCCGCCCTTGACGCCCACGCGCAAGGCCGCCCGCTCAGAAAGCCCCTGATCTTTGATAATGTTCTTGATTTCTCTCGCCGCTGTTTCCGTTAATGCAATTGCCATCTTTTTGGACTCCTAAATAACACTTCAGTATTCTACGCAACGCGCCGCCCAAAGAAAAGCGACAGAGATTTTTCTGCCAGTTTTTCACGCTTGGGAATTTTCCCCGCAAGTCGTCGGTCTACACACCGCGCGACCATTGGTGATACTTGGACACAAAGCAGGGATGGCGTAGCTACCGTCCCGGTGCGAGCCGGGATCCCGCCTGCTTTTTCGTGTCGCCGATGCTGGCAAGATGCCTGCGGTACGCTGCATTGCATCGCCTAATTGTCCCATTGAAGGACAATCGGAGGATATATCCGGTAATCAACCGAATTATAAGACTTCACGCCGTCAGTACCTGCAAAATGGATTTGCAGAATGCCGGCAGATCGTCCGGCTTTCGGCTTGAGACAAAATGTCGGTCCACAACGGCGGGCGCATCAATCCAAATACAACCCGCATTTTCCAGGTCGTCTTTAATTCCCGGTGAACTAGTAACGCGGACGCCCCGGTATACACCGGCAGAAATGGGAATCCAACCGCCATGGCAAATCGCGGCAACCAACTGCCCCTTATTGGCGAAGTGACTCACGAGGGATTTCACCTTGGGATCGCGGCGCAGTTTATCCGGAGCGAAACCGCCGGCGCAAACCACGCCGATAAAATCGTTGCCGTTTACATCCGCAATTGCCGCGTCAGATATTGCAGGATATCCGTGCTTCCCACTATAGGTAATCCCGGCTTTCGGTCCCGCCAGCACGACAGTCATGCCGGCTTCTTCCAGTCGGAGTTTGGGATACCAGAGTTCCAGATCCTCGTATATGTTCTCAACAAACATGAGAATTTTTTTGCCGGTAATATTTGTGGGCATCAGGCTCTCCTTGGAAATTGAGAGATCAAAAAGAGCAACCCACCGAAATTAACAATGGCGGGAAGCAAGCATGAAACGCCGCGAAAGACAAGAAACTTTCTTGCTTCAATTATGCGAACCACATCCCCCGGCTCCGCAGCAGCAACCGCCGCCTCCAGCACCGCCGGGCATCGCCGCACCTGAAACCTGAGCATTAGCCACTGCGAAGACGGAAACTTTACGGATCGTGTTCTTGGACTGGCATTGCGGGCAAAGTGCCTTTTGATTCGTAGACTGCATAGAAGGCGCAAGATGGTCAAACGTTTTGCCGCAATCTTTGCATTCAAATTCATAAATAGGCATGAGATAACTCCATATACCGGCCAGTCTATATACACTCACCATACAATTACTAGCATAGGCTCTGCTACGGGGGGAAAGCAAGTCCGCGGGCGGCACGTTCTGCCGGGATCCTGCCTGGTGCGGTAGCGCCATGGTTTGAAGCGGAACACCGCCGCGGAGAACGCCCCCGTTCCAATATGGCGCGCACCGGGCCACTGGCGACGTGCCCAAGCTTAGCGCATCATGAAATGCCACTTCCGCTGCGAACTCAACGCTGCCGCTTTGAGCCAATAAGTCGCGTCGCAATTCTTCGGAATATTCTGCCTGCCGACGGCGGCAATTCCGGTTTCGCGTGCCGATGGTTTCCCAGTTGCGAATTATCGTGTAGAATTTCGTTGCGCTCTTAATAGGAGTTTATATCATGAGCGAAACGGGACTTCTGGCCCTCACCACGGATCGGCGTATTTTTCTCAAGGCGGTGGCCGCGACTTCCACCGTGGTGGCGGGTGCGTCGGTTTCCAGGGCGGCGAAGCGGGCGACGGTTGGCGGCGCTTTAAAAGTGACCGCAATCAGGCAGGAATCCCATGGCGTCCTGCTGACACTGGCCACTGGAGCCATGCGCGTGATGGTCTATTCGGATCGGGTCATTCGCGTTCTTTTTTCGCCCACTGGCGATAACCCGCAACATGAAAGTCTGGCGGTCATCCACGGCCCGATTAAAACCACCTGGCAACTGCGCAAAACGGCGACCCATGTGGTCGTTTCAGCAAAATATATTTCCGCACGCATCGACCGCGCCGCCGGTGTGGTTGAATTTCTGGATGCACATGGAAAGGTGTTTCTGGCGGAAAGCAACGGCGGGCGCAGCATGTTGCCGGTGAAGTTTAAAGATGTCGCCACCTACCGGGTCCGCCAGAAATTTGTCCTTCAGCCCAATGAGGCCATTTTCGGATTAGGCGAACATCCGCGCGGTGTCGCCAATAACCGGGGAGAAATTGTCCATCTGGCCCAGCGCAATCCGACACACATCGGCATTCCTTTTATGATGTCCAGCATGGGCTATGGCCTGTTCTGGGATAATCCGGCCATGACCGTCGTCAAAGTAGGTGCCGGTAAAGAACCAAATGTTTTAAATTGGCATTCGCATGTGGGTTCGGTCATTGATTACTATGTTATGTATGGCCCGGACCTGGACGTCGCCATGGCCCAATGGCGAAATTTAAGCGGCGCTGCTCCGATGATGGGGCGGTGGGTTTGGGGATATTGGCAAAGCAAAAATCGGTATGAAAATCAGTTGCAGGTGCTGGGGGTCGCCAGTGAATATCGCTCCCTAAAAATCCCCATAGATGGCATCGTGCAGGACTGGTTTTACTGGTATCCGCATCCATGGGGTTCCAACATCCTCGATCCGCTGCGTTATCCGCGGCCCACGGAAATGATTAACCAGTTGCACCGGGAAAACCTGCACTTCATGATTTCAGTCTGGGCGAAGTTTGCCCCGGGGTCCAGTAATTATAATCTTCTCAAGCAGGCGGGGGCGTTATATCCATTGACCGGCGGCAGCAGCAAAATGTGGAATCCCGCCACCGCATACTACGACGCCTTTAATCCTCTGGCGCGTAAACTCTACTGGTCCCTGCTCAATAAAGACTTATTTTCCAAAGGCGTTGACGCCTGGTGGCTTGATGCCAGTGAGCCGGAACTCGGTGGAAAATGGGGCGAATTTGCTGACGTTAAAACCTACGCCGGCTGGGGGGCCTTTGTTTACAACGCCTACCCGCTCATGCACACCGGCGCGGTATATAACGGCCAGCGCAGCACCACAGATGTTAAACGGGTCATGATTTTAACCCGCTCCGCATGGGCCGGGCAGCAGCGCCATTCGGCCATTACCTGGTCCGGTGATGTGGCGGGAAATCTGCCAACCCTGGCTTTGCAGATTCCGGCGGGAATTAATTTCTGCTTAAGCGGCATCCCGTATTGGAACACGGATATTGGCGGCTATGTCAGCGGGAATCCCCAGGATCCGGTTTACCGTGAATGCTTTATCCGCTGGTTCCAGTTCGGGGCATTTTGTCCCATGTTCCGCGTGCATGGCTGCAATTATCCGAAGGAAATGTGGCGATTTGGCCCGCCGGCGATGGCCATATTGGAAAAATTTGACCGCCTGCGCTATCACCTCCTGCCTTACATTTATTCGGTGGCATGGATGGTAACCAATCAGGGCTACACCATGTTGCGTGGTTTGGTGATGGATTTCCGCACCGATTCCAAAGTCTATGACATACCGGATCAATTCATGTTTGGCCCGGCGGTTCTGGTCAACCCCGTCACGAAAGCCGGGGCGGTTTCACGTCAGGTATATCTGCCGGAGTCGACACAGTGGATTGATTTCTGGACCGGCCGCAAATTAAAGGGCGGCCAACACGTCGAAGCACCGGCGGCTCTGGATTCGCTGCCGCTGTATATTCGCGCGGGATCCATTCTTCCATTCGGGCCGTCGGTGCAGAATGCTCAGGAACCGGCTGATCCGATAGAATTGCGCGTCTACGACGGTGCCAACGGCGAATTCACACTGTATGAGGATGAAGGCGATTCCTACGATTATGAAAAGGGCACCTACGCCACCATCACGTTTACCTGGGATGATAAAGCCGGAAAACTGACCATTGGCCAACGCCATGGCACCTTCCCGGACATGCTTGATCATCGCACGTTCCGCATTGTGTTTGTCAGCCCTGATCATGGCGTGGGCATTGAACCGGCCCAACCGGATCAGATTGTGCATTATGACGGCCACGCAGTGGTGTTGCACCGGGCTGGTGCCTGACGCCGAAAAAGATACTGGGTCAACCGACGGATGACAGTGTCACCGGTCCTAAGAGGCCGGAGTCCATAATCGGCCAATGCGCCGCGTTAAATGGGCGGTAGTCGATATTCACGAAATTGGCGTCGCGGAATATCTTCCACGCGATACGCTTACGGTCCATATACCGGATTCGATTGGCCGGCAGGTTGGTAACTTCAACCTCCAGCACATTATCCGTCGGTTTCAGGCTGTGGATGACCAGCTCATACGGAGCCTGAATCAATGCGCCGATATTCTCAGCATTCAGCCGCACGCGCGCGGTGTTGCAGACTTTTCCCAGATTCAACACCCACGGCCCGGTGCCGGCCGGCGCGTTGAAAGTCAGTGTATAACGCGCTGTGCCGGAGAAGTATTGCGCAGCCGGATCACTATGGCGGGTCCAGGAGGCAGGCTCGGTGATTTCATAGCCCCGCGGCAAGGTCGGGCCGCCCTCAATAAAGTCCACGTCCCAGACACCGGTAAGGCGTTGCGCTGGGGCGGCAGAACTGTAGAACGTCCAGGTTTTACCGGCATTCAGCGGCGTGTCCAAGGTGCGCAGTATCAGCGATGTATCGCTTTGCATAGAAATGTTCAGCGACGGTCGCCCTTGCGCATCGCGCGTTATCTTGGCCGGTGCGCAATGGCCCGTCATGGGATCCATTATCACCACAGCCTTGGCCGGTGTGGCCAATGTGATGCGGGTATCCAGCCGCGTTTTCCCCTGATAGGCCAGAAAATAATGCCGCCCGCCCTGATAGCTTCGACGGATGTACATTAGTCCGGCGTGTGTGGTCAGCGTTTCACCGGAAACTTCGGCGCTGGCCAGTGTTTGCACCAGCGATCCCACAAAAATAGTTCCCCGTCCAATCTTCGCGGATCGCGGCTTGCCGCGGGCATTTGATGCTGCGGCAGTCAGGTGGAGACTGCCGACCATCGCGCGCATGTGATCCTGCCGAGCCGGCAAGTCGGTTAATCCCGGCGGCTCAACAGGAATACTATTCTCAAAAATTATCTTCCCACCCGCGGCGGCCAAAGCGAGGAGTTTTTCCAAAGTCTTCGGTGGCATATATTTGGCGGTGGGTATGACAATAGCCTGATAGCTGCAGCCCGGTGTGTTGATGCGTCCATTGGCAACGGTCGCGTGCTCTAGCAACTTATCAGAAACGTAATCAAAGCCGATGCCGCGGTGCCACAAAAACTGTGCCGCGCGGCCGATGGCATGGCCATAAAACCACTGATCAAAATTGGTCATGGTCTGGTACTGGCCCAGACCTTCGGGATTGTGCCATTGGTCATAAATCGGCCAGTACAGCAGCACGTCACTGTCGGGCCGGCCTTCCTGCAAAATGCTTTGGCTGCGGGCGATATAATTGTTGAGCGTCGGCACATCATGCCAGATACTCATGCGCGGATTCATATCCGTGGATGCATAAAACAGCCATCCCGGCCACGCGGCATCATCACGGGAAAAGCTGGTGCCGTGATAAAATAGATGATTCACACCGCCGACAAAAAATTGATCCACCAGCTTTTTCATATCGGCCAGCGTGACCTTAAAATGCTCGGCCAGCCACGTGCCCGTTTCCGATGAAACCCAACGCTTGCCCGGTACATGGGCCGCGGAGGAAGCAAATTTGGCAATCAACGGATCACAATGGCCGACCGTGTCAGGTGTGCCGAAATTATTTTCCGGCTCGGGCATATCCGCGACAGCATAAAAATCCAGCAGATTCGTCGGTGACCCGTGCGCCTGATTATGATTGAGCATTCCATGCTGGTGGCACCAGTGCGTCCACTGGGAAAATACCTCATCGACCATGACGTCAGAAACCGTTTCCCGATAATCGGATTTTACCCGCGCAACCGTTTCCGGATCGCCATGGCCCGCCAAAGCCGGCAGTTGATCCTCCAGAGAATACTTCCGCAGTTTTTTGAAACTGTCGAAGAAATTCACGGACCACTCTCCGTAACCGCCCGGAACACTGGTCATGTATTCATACGAATCATGAAACATCGTTTGCGGTATCTGCACGCCTGGCGTGGCAAATGCTTTGGTAAACCGCTGCAGATAAAACGCCATGGCAGGGGGGTAGACCGTATTAAGCATCATGCCCCAACCGCCGGGGGCGGCGCGTTTGACATGCGCGCCGGGGTGGCCCACCAGCGCCACCAGCACCCATGCGCCGGCGGGGCGCTGCCAGTTGACGGTGCCGTCAGAATCGATCTGGCTCGGTTTGATCTCCTCGCGCCGCCCGTCTTGGCTAAATGCCGCCAGGTGAAGAACTTTTTCCCGTGGCAGATCAACATGCCATGCCGTCGCCGCATCCGCCGGGGATTCAAAGGCGATTGCTTTGGCAAATAATGATGCGTAATCCCCCACAATTCCCGGTCCGCCCATATTCCAACCGGTGCCTTGCGTCATGTCTACGCCCATGTTGAGCCGCCGGGCTTCCACCACGTCAAAGCTCATCATCTGCAGCCATTGCGGACTTAAGTATTGTATATATTCCTTTTCCCATCCGCGGGCACCGTAAATGGGAATAATTCGCACGCCGCCCAAACCGCCCGCTTTATACCGCCGCAGTTCCTCCGCCAGATTATCCTGATCTACCGCAGAACCCATCCACCAGTTAAAGCACCAAGGACGGCACACCGCGGTAATCGGCGGCCACGCAAGCGGATGCAGCGCAGAACTTTCTCCCGCATCGCCGGTATCTTGAATTGCCGCCATGGCTGGCTCGGATAATGCAAGGGCCGACGCCGCAAGAGCCGATGTTAAAAGAAATTCACGGCGTGAAGATTCCAACGGATTGCAGGACATGATGATCTCCAGATGAAATGGTGCCGGCAGCGATGCGCTGCAAATACCATTTAGCAAACAGATAGGACACGCGCCACGCAGTATCACGCCGCAGCGCAATCGCGTCAACAGCGCTGCCAACCAGCCACCGGGTTATTACCAAGTTGCTCTATAACGCGACGTTCCGCCAGGAAGCCAGAAGTCATGCCGGCACGCATTGATCGCAACCCGTAATTATGGCTGGAACAGCGCACTAGTCCCTAAACCAGCGTGATATTTTTCGACAGGCCGGTGAATTTTTTAAAAATGAACTGAAACGCTCTGCTTTTCGTAATAGTATAGTGTTGTAGACATCAACACGTATATTGCTTAAGGAGGCGTTTCAAGTGAAAAGAAAAACTCATCAATGGATGGCTTGTCGCGGGCGTCGCATCCGGGATCGCCTGGCCCGCAGACGCTGGAAGGATCAGCCCCATCCCATGCTCCGGGCAGGCAACATCCGTTATGAACTGGCCCAGCGCGACCGTGCCATCACCTGCGGCGGTATCGGGGCGATGCACCTGCTGGCGCAGCATGTCGGCTTGCCGCAGGCCATTAACACTACAACGCAACAAATGCTCAAGAACGTATAGTTGGCTGGCCGATGAAGCCTTTCAGGAGCCGTATTTCTGAAAGGATCCCCGGCATGGAAGCTGAAGCGATTCTGAGAATTCGACCGGCGTTGATGCACTATCTGCACCAGTACGACGATTGTGTCGGTCGCTGCACGGCGCGGCGGCCGATGCACACAAGCTCTGGCCCAGATGATCTCCCAGATGCTGGTTTGGACGCAACGCCGCAATGTCGCTGCCGAATGCAGCCACCGCAAGCGGACACTTCGACGTTTGCACACGCTGGGGTTGAAATTGAAGGACATGATAGTCTGCGATTGGAGTCACTTATAGCGTACTAATAGCATCACCGCCTCGGTCCGGGTGCATGGACATACCCTGCAAAGCGCCACCGTCCATTTCAGCCATGTCCAAGTGCTGATTCTGCTTATCCGTGTGTTGACATTTACCGCCGCGTTCAACATGGCGTTGGGACCGATTCCCTGGATTATCATCTCTGAAATTTTTCCTGCGCGAATCCGTGGACGAGCCGCATCGGTTGGCGTGCTGGCACTCTGGGCGGCAACTTTCGTGGTTGCTCAGACATTTCCCATGTTGAAAAATGACATCGGAGTTACGGGTACTTACTTTATTTATGCGGGCTGTTCTCTGATCACCTTCCTATTTGTGTTGCTGGAGCTACCGGAGACCAAAGGCAAGACACTGGAGCAAATTGAGGCGTATTGGCATCATCGACATCCGAGTAAAGCAGTTCAGGATTAGATTGGAGTGGCCAACAACACGAGGTTCTTCCTATTGCCAACTTCGGAAAATCGTGGAAAGCGGCGCAGACGCGATTTGTACAGTTTGCTTTAATCCGGCGGAGTACCCGAAGATATTACGAAACAACGTAGTAATTTTACGAAGAACCTCAATGACACGCCGCCTGGCAGGTGGTTATGCTAATGAGTATGGATGGTGACAGGCACTATGCAACCTGACTTTTTTCGGTTGCCAAGTGCCTTCGTAGGAGAAACATCGTGAACCCGATTGTGCAAATTTCATTGGATTTGACAACCATTAATGAAGCATTGTCCACTGCGGACATGGCGATCCGCGCCGGCGTGGATTACCTGGAGGCCGGCACGCCTTTGATTATCGCCGAGGGGATGAATGGCGTGCGGGCGCTTCGTCGGCGGTTTCCAAACGTGCCAATCGTGGCGGATTTGAAAACGATGGATGGCGGCTACTTGGAAGCGCAAATGATGGCCCAGGCAGGAGCCACGCATGTGGTGGTTATGGCCCGTGCCCATGAGGAAACCATCCGCTGTGTGGTCAAGGCGGGGCATGACTACAGCCTGAAGGTTATGGGGGACAACTTGGCGTGTCCGGATATGGTGGCCGCGGCCAAATCCCTGGAAGATTTGGGATGCGATTATGTCATCCACCACATAGGATATGATGAACGCCGCGGCATTGCGGCGCGCGGGAAGCGTATGCCCAGTCCGCTGGATCAACTTCGCCAGGTCGTGGCCGCCGTTCGCGTTCCGGTGCAGGCCGTCGGTGGGCTGAGTATCGAGCAGGCGATCCGCGCACCGCAATATGGAGCGCCGCTGGTGGTGTTGGGCGCACCGCTGACCATTGACGCCGATGCTTTTAAGCTTGCCAGTGGTAACATGGAGGAATCGCTTCGGTTGATTTGTAATAAAGTCCATGCGTATGGTGATGTTGCAACAGGAGTCAGTTCATGAACGAAATGGCGGTGGTTAATTTTGCTCGAACGAAACACGCGGTGGAATTACGTTCGGTAAAGCGACCTGATATCGGTCCTCTGGATGTATTGCTAAGGGTTGAAGCGGTGGGCGTGTGCGGCAGCGATCTGCACCAGTGGACAGCTGACCACAGCTGGCCGGTAAATTACCCGGTCATCCTAGGCCATGAATTCGCGGGTGTTATTCACGAGATCGGTACGGGCGTGACCGGATGGCAAACGGGCCAGAGGGTGGTTAGCGAAACCGCCGCGGTAATTGATTTGGACAATCCTATGTCCCGGCAGGGGTTTTACAACTTGGACCCCGGTCGTAAAGGATTTGGTTACGGGGTAGATGGTGCCATGACTCATTATGTGCGCGTGCCTGCCCGTTGCCTGCACCGGCTGCCGGATAATCTACCCTTGGAAACAGCGGCACTGACTGAACCTTGCTGTGTTGCGTACAACGCGGTGGTAAACAACGGACGAATTAAGCCGGGAGATCGCATCGTGGTTTTTGGTCCGGGAACCATCGGCATTCTTTGTGCCGCGATGGCCCGATTGTGTGGTGCCACGGTGGCCATTGCCGGGTTGGAGCGCGACCGTAAGCGTCTTGAGAAATCGAAAAGCTATGGATGCATTCCAATTATCGGTGGTTTATCGGAATGGGCCATGTCGGGTGATGGATTGGGGGTCGATGGCGTTATTGATGCGGCCGGCGTTTCCGCAACACTGCAATCCGCACTGCAAATAGTCCGTCCCAACGGATGGATCAGCAAGGTGGGATGGGGGCCGCAACCGCTGGGATTTTCGCTGGATCCGTTGGTGCAGAAGAATATCATACTACAAGGCAGTTTCAGCCACAATTGGCCCATCTGGGAGCGCGTGATAAGCCTGCTGACATCCGGGCAACTCGATGTCAAACCGATCATCGGCGGTATCTGGCCTCTGGATCAATGGCAGGAAGCATTTGAAAAAATGCATGGCGGAGAAGTGATCAAAGCCATACTTAAACCGTAAGTTGACAAGAACTCGACAATGATGAATAAGTTGCCCTTATTTTCCGTCAGCGAATTTACTACTTGGGATCAGTCCTTTGAGCAGGATATGGCCCTGTATCGCCGCTTGGGTATTACCGGTATTGAAGTATGCGAACGCAAACTCTCTGCCGACCCGGTGCATGCCCGTGAACAATTGGCGCTGCTGCGCGAAAGTGGATTACGCCTTACCAGCGTCCAGCCCCGCGTGCATGCTCTTTTTAAGGATTCCATGTGCCCGGATATAGATGATCCAAAGGAGCGGATGCGACGGTATCGGCGGACTATTGATCTGTTTGCAGAAAGTTTTCCTGGCCAGAATCTTCCGTTGGTAACCATCGGAGGTAATGCTCCAGGCTATAATTTTCGTCTGGCCCATCAAACCGCGCGACAACTGTACGGCGATCTGGCCCGCTATGCGGCGGATCGCGGTGTGCGGATCATGTTTGAGCCGCTGCATCCGATTTTGATGAATAACGATACTTTCATTTGCTCACTGGATGAAGCGTTACACCTTATTGACGATATCCATCATCCGCAGTTCGGGCTGATGCTGGATGTCTGGCATATATGGCATGAACAGGATATCACCCGGCGAATCCGGACGTTGGGGCCGCTCATATTCGGCGTGCATATCTGTGATTGGCCTCGTGAACAGCCGCGCGGACCGGCTGATCGTGTTTTGCCGGGGCGGGGAATTATTGATCTGTCGGCGTTGCTTGGGGCTATCGAAGCAGCGGGTTACGACGGTGCCTATTGTCTGGAAATTTTCTCGGCACATCAGTGGCCGGATTCGCTGTGGCGTATCGATCCCGCCCGGGTGCTTGAGGATGGGCGGCAGGGATTTTACAAGGCTTGGAAGGCTCGAATATGCGATTGAAAGACAAGGTGATAATCGTCACGGGCAGCACCACCGGCATTGGTGAAGCCATTGCCCGGCGCTGCATTGCCGAGGGAGCATCTGTCCTGATTCATGGCACGCGGCGCGACGCGGGTGAACAGGTCATTGCGTCCCTGGGTGCGGCGGCCACCCTGCATATTGACGATCTATCGGAGGCCGGCGCGGCACCGCGCCTGATCGCGGCGGCGCTATCCGCTTTTGGAAAGCTCGACGGTCTGGTCAATAACGCCGCTTGGCTGGTGCGCAGCAATATTCATACGACCGACGCCGCACTGTTCGATCGCGCCATGGCCATCAATGTGCGTGCGCCACTGCTGCTGATCAAGGCGGCGATGGAATCCCTTGAAGCCACCCGGGGCTCCGTGCTCAATATTGGTTCTATCAACGCTTATACCGGTGAAGCCAACCAGCTCGCCTACAGCGTTTCCAAGGGGGCGTTGATGACGTTATCCCGCAATTTAGCCGACGCACTGGGACGACAGGGCGTGCGCGTGAATCATTTTAACGTAGGCTGGGTCCTTACGCCTAATGAATATCAACTGAAAATATCAGAGGGGCTCAATCCTCACTGGCCGGAGCATATTCCCGCCGCGTACGCGCCGTCAGGCCGCATTCTCACCCCGGAGCACATCGCCGGGGCGGCGGTGTACTGGCTAAGTGACGAAAGCCGCCCCATTTCCGGCAGTGTTCTGGAACTGGAACAATATCCTGTCATAGGCCGCAATCCACTGAAGGAGGAAAAATAATGCCACAATTGGCCGCATTTCCCAAAGCATTTCTCGATAGTTTATGTGTCGATGGGTCTATACCGCTGCGGCAGTGGATCGACATGTCGGCCACTCTGGATGTGGACGGATTGGAGTTTTACAGTGGCTTTCTCGATCTCAAAGACATCCGGAATTGGCCCATGTTTCGCAACATGGTGGAGGATCAGGGCCGAAGTATTCCCATGCTGTGCTGCTCACCAGATTTTACGCATCCCGATCCGGAGTTTCGGAAACGGCAGATTGAATTGGAAAAACATTGGATCGATATGACCGTCGGCCTGGGTGGGAGGTTTTGCCGCGTGCTTTCCGGCCAGCGCCGGCCGGAGGTGACGCGGAACGATGGTTTGCGCTACGCCACGGAGTGCATACAACAATGTCTGCCCTACGCGGCGGATCGCGGAATTACGCTGATTCTGGAAAATCACTACAAGGACGGCTATTGGACATTCCCCGAATTCGCCCAGAAAATGGATGTTTTTTGCGAGTTGATCGGTTGCATTACAGCACCTAATTTCGGCGTAAACTATGATCCGAGCAATACCATTTTCGCGGGTGAAGACCCCTTGGAACTCCTGCGCCGAGTCAAAGACCGCGTTGTCACCATGCACGCCAGCGACCGCTATCTGGCACATGGAACCATCGAAGATCTGCGCCGCCAGGAGGATGTGATCGGCTACGCCAAACTTCTGCGCCATGGTGTGATCGGCCAGGGGTTAAATGATTACGACGCCATCTTTACGGAATTGCGGTCGGTCGGCTTTGACGGCTGGATCAGCATCGAAGACGGTGTCGACGGCATGGAGCAATTGCGGCAAAGCGTGATTTTTCTGCGTGATAAAATACGCGCCCACTGGCCGGGGTTGGAAACCGTAGGAAAGGTAGTTTAGGATGGCGATGAACGTGAGTACTGTTTGCACGGTGGCTGATACGGCCGAACAGCCGGTAAATCGTACCTACCGCGGTCCGTTTGCCATCATGACCATCCTATTTTTCATGTGGGGGTTCATGACGGTCTGGAATGATATTCTCATTCCACGTTTCAAAGAAGCCTTTACGCTGAATTACTTCCAAGTGATGCTGATCCAATTTGCATTTTTTGGGGCGTACACTTTCGGTTCCTTGATCTACTACTTGATTTCCATGTTCTGGGGCGATCCGATTAACCGTATCGGCTATAAGAACGGCGTCATCATCGGCCTGCTGATTGCGGCGGCGGGAAGCATTCTGTTTTACCCCGCGGCGATATTAATATCCTATCCGTTTTTCCTTATGGCGCTGTTTATCGTGGGCATCGGATTTGCCATGCTGCAAATTGCCGCCAATCCATACATTACTATTTTAGGGCCGGAGCGCACCGCTTCCAGTCGGCTGAATCTCTCGCAGGCCTTTAATTCCTTCGGCACCACCATCGGCCCGATTATTGCGGGCTGGTTGATTTTTAAAGTGTTTAATGGGCCGGGAAGTCATGGTGCCCAGTCGGTGAAAATTCCGTATCTTTGCGTAGGCGGTGTATTCCTGATACTGGCGGTCTGTTTTATGTTTGCCCATTTGCCGAATTTTACGAATACCGAACACGTCACACGCGGCGCTGGTGCCCTAAAACACCCGCATACCGTACTGGGGATGGTCGCTATATTCATGTATGTTGGCGGTGAGGTTTGCGTGGGCAGTTCCATTATCAATTTTCTGAATCTGCCCAGGCTCGGCGGACTTAGCCATGAAGCCGCCTCCAAGTTTCTGGCATTTTACTGGGGAGGATTAATGATTGGCCGTTTCATGGGGGCATTCGCGTTAAGCGATGTCCGAAGGTGGCTGCGAAACACGGTTGTGGTATTACTCCCGGTGGCGGCTTTTGTCACGATCTGGGTGCTCTCCGGGCAGGCGAACGCACTGCACTATGGTGTGATGCTGGCGGTGATGCTCGTGGCATTTTTTCTTGGATCAGCAAGCCCACAGCGGATGTTGGCGTTGTTCAGCTTTATTATTATCGCCCTGCTGCTGACGGGTATGTTGTCCGCCGGCGCTGCGGCGATATGGACCATACTGGGTATTGGTCTATTTGATTCCGTCATGTGGTCCAACATCTTTTCGCTGGCAATTGAGGGGCTTGGCGCACTGAAAAGCCAAGCGGCATCGTTGCTGATGATGTCGGTATTCGGCGGTGCGCTGATGCCGCCATTGCAAGGTATTGTCGCGGATCATTTCGGAATTCAGTTCTCATTTATTGTTCCGATGATATCGTATGTGTATATCGCATTTTATGGATTGTATGGCTACCGCGCGGGGCGGCGGACACAAGCGGTTCCTGCTGGGACTGCATAGCCTGTTTCCCAGCCATGGTCCGGCGGAAAAAATTATTGCGTGAGTTTAACAATGCGTTCAAAACAAATGCTGACCGTGGCCTTGATCATTGAATCCGGACGCGCCTTTGGCCGCGGATTGTTACGTGGAATCGCCCGTTACGCCCGCACGCAAGGCAACTGGTCTATCGTGTACCACCCATGGGAATGGGATGATAAAACACCACGCTGGCTCATGCAGGCTAGATGTGACGGTGTCATTGCGCGTATCGACTCCGTTGCACTGCTTCATGCGTTGCAGCGACTGAAGGTTCCTGTGGTCGACGTTCGTCGGAAATTCCGCACGCCGGGGATACCCATGGTCGGCAGCGAGTACCGCCTCATCGCCCAACTGGCCGCCGATCATTTGCGCGAGAGGGGATTCCGTAATTTTGCATATTGCGGCTACGCCGGAGTAGACTATTCAGCCCGGCGTCGCGATGATTTCTCCGATTATCTCGGTAAACATCATTATAAAACGCTGATCTATGAAGGAGGCACGCCGCATGTCACCGCGACGTGGGAGCGGGAATCCGCCGCCATGTACCACGAACGGGAACTCGGTGCGTGGCTGGCAAAACTTCCCAAGCCCATCGGTCTGATGGCATGTAACGACATGCGCGGGCGACAAGTTCTTAATGCCTGCCGTATCCGCGATATTACGGTCCCTGACGAGGTGGCGGTTATCGGAGTGGATAATGATGAGGTGCTTTGCGATTTGGCTGATCCTCGGCTTAGCAGCGTCATTCCGGCCACGGATCGAATCGGATACCAGGCCGCGACGTTATTAGATGATATGATGCGAGGCACTCGGTATCTATCTCAGGAAGTCTGTATTGCACCACTGGGCGTAGCGACGCGGCGATCCACTGATGTTCTGGCGGTGGAAGATCCCCGGGTGGCAATGGCGCTTCGTTTTATTCGTGACCATGCCTGTGAAGGTATTACTGTCGAAGATGTGCTGAACGATCTTAGCACTAATCATTCCATGGAAATGTCACGCAGTACGCTTGATCACCGCTTTATTGAAATTTTGGAGCATTCTCCAAAGGTGGAAATAATGCTGGTACGACTCCAACGCATGAAGCAACTGCTGGTGGACACAGATTGGACCTTGCCGGAAATTGCTGCGCGGGTGGGAATTCAGCATGCCGAATATTTGAGCACGTTGTTCAAAAGCAAGTTTGGTCAGACGCCGGGAGAATTCCGCCGATCTATGCGGCATCCATAATAAATAACACCGTTGGTATTGAGGAAACTAGCCTTGTACAAGCATAAAGCCACGGAGCCGACCTTAATCGGCATCGGCAAGATTCTATGGGATCAACTTCCAATGGGGCGGAAACTCGGTGGCGCGCCGGCTAATTTTGCCTACCATGTTCAGGTGTTGGGGTCGCATGCCACCGTCATCAGTGCTGTCGGAAAGGATGAAGCAGGTAAAGATATTCTGAAAGCTATGGAGCAGCTCGGACTCAACCGTAAGTTTGTCGCGCTGGATAGTCAACATCCCACCGGAATCGTAACAGTGAGCATTGATAACCAAGGCATTCCAGCCTACAGCATCCGTGAAAATACCGCATGGGATTTTATATCTTTTCATCCGGAGATGGAATCTCTGGCGCATACGGCGGATGTGGTCTGCTTTGGATCGCTATGCCAGCGATCTCCGGAATCCCGTAGAACAATACAGAGTGTTCTCGGCGCTACCCGGAAGCACTGCAAACGTATTTTCGACATCAATCTGCGGCAATCTTATTATTCACAATCGGTGATTGAAGAAAGTCTGCAATTATCAAACGTTCTTAAAATCAACGATGACGAACTCAATATTCTGACGAAAATGCTGGACCTGCGCGAAAGCACATCAAACCAGATTACACAACTGTTTCGGATGTTTCCGCTGGAACTGATAGCTCTGACACGCGGCGAACATGGTGCAGTTGTATACACGCCATCGGCAATATCCGAATGCAGCGGCTTCCCGGTAGTCGTTGTCGATACAGTGGGTGCTGGCGATGCCTACACGGCGGCTCTGGCCTTGGGACTTCTGGCCGGAGATTCTCTCGATGATATTAATCGCCGGGCCTGCTGTCTGGCGGCGTTTGTCTGTTCGCGACAGGGAGCTACGCCGGAACTACCAACGGAACTTGCATCAAAACTTTTTGTAACAGATATAGGAGGTTAATGGATGCCAATTGGACGTGACCTTATCGACGACATCGACCAATTCTTGCCGAAACAAAATGAACTGGGTATCTGGTGGCTCGGGCAACATAGCTTCGTTTTGAAGATCGCGGATAAAATCATTTATCTGGATCCGTTCCTCAGCGGCGTCGAAGGGCGACAAGTGGCACCGCTGCTGGAAGCCTCGCAGATTCACCATGCTTATGTGATTTGCGGTTCGCATGATCATGCCGACCATATTGACCGTCCCGTCTGGCCAGCGATGGCGATGGCGGCACCAGATGCGAAATTCGTCGTGCCCGAACTGCTGCGTTTGAGTTTGGCACGAGATCTCAGCATAACTCCAGATCGCTTCGTGGGCCTCAATGACGGCCAAACCGCGGATATTGGGGCAGTACGCGTTAGCGCCATTGCGGCGGCACATGAACTGCTGGCTCCCGACCCAGTGAGCGGTCAGTATCCTTGTTTGGGATTCATTATCGAGGCTGCAGGCTGGACGATCTATCACGCTGGCGATACGTGTTTATATGAAGGTATGACCACAAAACTGCGGCGATGGCAGCACGATCTAATGATTTTGCCGATCAATGGCCGTGATGCGAAACGTCACGCCGCCGGGATTATAGGTAACATGACTTACCAAGAGGCGGCCGACCTCGCCGGTGCCTTACGACCGCGCTGGGTAATACCGGCACACTACGAGATGTTCGCATCTAACAGCGTCGATCCCCGTGATTTCGTGGAATTCTGCCGAGTCAAATATCCCGCAATTCAAACCCATGTCTGTATGCACGGGGATCGCCTGGTATTGTGCAAATGAGCGACTGGTCGAGGAAGTGAATACAGACAACCGTTCGCTTGGAAGTATACACCACGAAACCGGCTCCCATGGAAGCACCGGGAAATGCGCCAATCTTGATCGCGTGGATTATACTCCAATCGGCCTTCAATGGGACAAATTAGGCGGTGCAATGCGTTGTACCGTAGACATCTTGCCTGCATCGGGAACACGACAAAAGCAGGCGGGACGCCTGCGGTATTTACGCCGTCCTTGCCTTCGTGACTGAGTTTCATCAATGGCCGCGAGGAGTATAGACCGGAATTTTGGCGAGAAAAACACATAACACCTTTTTAAATAACGATTTATATCGATTTTCGGATTCTTGGCATTGGAACAAGAACCATTGAAAATCAAGGAAATTTGCGTTTTTTTACATGGGTGCATATTCCCGCCAAAAAACGCCCTGGAAATTCACTAAAAGCAATGACATCAAGGGTTTTATCGTAAAAAAATCAGATTTTTCGGGCTAAACTCCAGTTTAGGTTTTGCGAGGCGTTACAGCTTTCACCGGACGAAATTGCACAAGGTGCCTCGAAAACAAGCGGTTTTGTCCGCAATTCATCAGAAGGATTGGTAGAAAATAGCCAGAAATCGTTGTAAATCATGATTCCTTATCTCGAACTCACGTTAAAAACACAACACCATCAGGGGTTTTCTCTTCTGAAAACGAAAATTTCGCGGCTAAACTCCGGTTTGGATGGCAGCTCGAAAAAAACATTTCTCAACCCTAAAATATATCATGGAATATGCGATGCAGGCGGCATATTGTCATCGGATAATGGCACGGTTTGATCATTTATTTTTCGCCATGGAGATTCCAGATTCATTAAATGCGATGGGTGTCTATTAGAAAGCCTCCGTGCTCTGCGGCGACCATGAACCGCAAAAATCACCGCGAACACCAGAGGCTGTGCGGCCACAATCCATAACAATGTCATCATATTTTCTGACCCCATTTGGACGCATAAGACATCCCCAGTCCGAAACACAATATCCGGTATTACTGAGGGGCAACGACAGCTAACTTGTTCACACTTCCCGTAGTAATGTTTATCGGACAGACTGGCGGAAAAGGTTTAAAGATTGCACCAGTTCACGCGGCCAGTGGTAAGCGGCGGCACTTGACGCACCCATCGTGACGAACGTCCTCTTTCCTACAAGTAAAAACAGCCAAAATAACGCTATTTTCGGGGTGGGTCTCGATGAGTGGTTTGTATACAGATAGCGCATCGAGACCCACCTGCGGCGAAGACTTGCAGGCTTGAGCCATCCAAGATGGCAAGGCAAAGACGATTTCCACCTCGCGGGTCTCCAAGTCAACTTCCATCCGTTCAACCAGTAGCTCCAGCAATTTAGCAATTCCGGGTATATCCATGGGATCAAGTTTCTGGCCAAATTCTTGCAAATCATTGGCTAGTTTTTCAATTGAAACTTTGGGGTCACTACGTGGCTGTTGCGGATCGGTCTGGGCATACTTCACTCGCTGTTCCATGTCGCTTATTTTTCTCTTGATTTCGGCGACTTTGCGGCTTAATGCATCATCTTCGTTTTCTACATTGACATCATCGGCCAATAGGGCAAGCTGGTTGCGAAAACGCTTCATTTCCTTGCGATATTGCTCCACATTCTGCCGTTCGGGTTGCTGCTTTTGCTCATTGGCGAGTATCTGTTTTAGCCCCTCCATGAGGTCTGGTTTGTTTAGTAGCGTTGCGCGAAGGATTTCCATAACAGCCTGTTCCAACGGTTCAGCGGGGATACGATGTCGGAGAAGATTATCGCTTTTTGGTACCGACTGGGCGCGTGAGACTGCGTAATACTGATGCGTATGGCCTTTTTTGCCGCTCTGTCTGCCCGTCATCGGGTGGTGTCCCTGCTTGCTATGGAGTATGCGTTTGAGGAGATATTGACTTTGCAGGTGCCGATCACGCTGGGGATGGGGCGATTTCCCATCGGCTATGGAATCCAGATACCGTTCAATTCTGGCCGTGGCCAATTCGCGGATTTCGGTTGGCAGAAATTCCACCAACTGCGGCTGCGCCTGCTCCACCCATTGATCGCGCGTTCTTCGTCGCTGCCGGGGCCGCCGACGATTGGCCAGTTCGGCCATATCCACTTCTGATGGAATGGGTTGCGCTTCCCCACCATTGAAGAAGATCCCTGTTTTTCGGCGATAGCGAATCCCTCGGCCTACATAGATGGGGTTACGGAGAATGTGTTGTACCGCACTGGTATTCCATTCCCGTCCAGAGGGAGATGCGATTCCAGTATCGTTAAGATGTTTTGCAATTTTATGGGGACTTTTATGTTGAACATCGTGAAGATGAAAAATCAGAACGACCACCGCCACCAACTTGGGATCTCCGGGAATTAGCCGTACCTGCTCGCTTTTCTGTTTGAGATAATGATTCGGGATTCCCCGGTGCGTGTTACGCCCGAACCGACGCATAAGCTCACCGGTCTTGGCATTCCATTGCTCTTGCGTACCATCGGGTAGATTGCGTATAAAATGTTGATCTTCATTATTTTCGGAATACATGCGGTCTATTCCGAATGGGGGCTTGCGGCTATACGGTGAACGACCGGCCAAAAAGCTATTGGTGGTGCCCGACGTGGCACCATAGGCAATTCGTTTGACCGACTCCCTCGCAGCACTGAATAGAAAGGAGATGTACATTTCGGCCATCTCGTTATCCACAAGGATGTTTTCGGCTAAAAAGTAGACCATAATGCCCGCTGCGCGCAGATCATAGATAAGTTTCTGGCCATGCCCTTGACCGGCACGGGTGAACCGTGTTGCATCCTGCACGATGAGCAGTTGGAAGTCATCGCGTGTTTTTTTCCGTTGGATGATTGTGTCAATATCGGTGCGGTTTCCGGGAATCGATCCGGTCACACCCTCCAGTAACTCTTCATGGACGACATAAAGTTGGTTTTCACGGATACAGTCCTCCGTGGTCAGCCCTTGGTTCGTGATGCTGGTGGCGACCTGCGCCGAACTACTGCAACGCTTTAGTACGACGCAGTGCATACCCTTAATCTTTGGCTGTAGCATAAATGTGCTCCTCCTGGCTGATACGCTGACGAACCCATTCCGCCAGAAACGTATTGACAGCCATCGTGAATCGCCGTTCTTCCTCTTGCGTTTGGAGTCGAACGCTGATCCTACATTTACCTCTGTTCGAGAATTGAGGTACAACATCCTTTATTTGGTTTTCGTTTTGATCAGTCATGGGATTACCTCAATTCTGGCCAAGTCTGAAATACTGCTGCCTCCAGAGTATCGCAGGGAACTATGCGTACCGATTCCGACGAGGTGAACTCTGCCGCTGACAAAGGATGGAGAAATAATGTCACCGGAGTGGCGATGTCGCCAGCATCAATCGCGGCTTTAAGCGACTGACTAATGGCCGGGGCAATAGCTCGGACATTCCTGAATAGATCAATTTCCCCGATGTAAATGTTTTTTCCGGGGACAGCTTTTTGGATGTACGATCCGATCAATGCAATGCATAGCGGCAAACCCAAGATTGGGTTGTACTGTGCGCTGCCGGGAAGGCGGCAGTTAATCGAATAATTCAACTCCCCAAAGTCCATATCTTTCATCTGGCTGATGCAACTCACGAGTTGTTCAATTTCTTTTCGCGGTAGGCCCGGTGCGGTCATTCGCCCGCGTGAACCATCACCGGGAATCGTGGCCGAAGCCTGTAATTCCAGTTCACCCGTTCCCGCCCCGGCGTATGTACGGGCCATCGCAGGTTTCGCCTCGCAGTGCGGTGCTGGCTCCAAACGAATGGTCACAGGATCAAAACGCAAAGGCATCGGCTGGAGTAGGGGTGCGCCGTAACGATTCTTGCGTACCGCGAGCAACGAGAATTGCATCGCCCGGCGCAGGATGAGGCTCGTGTCAACACTATGTTCCAGAGATTTCGGGCCAGCGAGATCACCGCGTTTTGTTTGATGACACAATAAAATCGTGGTAATGGCATGTTCTTCACACATCCGGGCAAAATCTAGCACTTTTGCATAGCTTTTGGTGGCGCTGGCAGCCAAGCCCTGGCCCTGAATACTGTCGAGGACAATGAGCTTCACCCCGTGATATGCCCCTCCCGGCGCAAGCACTTGACGCATTAAAAAATCCGGAAGTGCCGTCACGTCAAACAAACTGTGATCGACATGTACATTGGATCAGGGTCTTTTAGTACTACAGCGCAATATTTGCTCAAGCTTTAGCCGTATGTGGACCGATAGATCAGTCATTGAACAAGGAGGTTCG
>DAHVEJ010000040.1 GCA_027313145.1 Phycisphaerales bacterium
CAGTCCGTTGCCAGAGAGGCCAGATTAAGCAGCGGTCCGGTTCGCCCCGCACATAACCGCAGGAAGCGATAAAACGCCTCGGTATCGCCGATATTCAGTACCTCCCGCACGTCGCGTTCAATGTAGGTTCGGACATAGTTCGCCAACCAAGCGTCAGCGCTAATACCCGGGCCATGCACGCGCGGATAAAGCCCGGTATGCAGGATTTCCAAAAGTTCTCCCTTGGCCTGTTTCCGATTCCTGTGCACCGCTCCCAAAGAAGCGGGAACGATCGCGTCATGCCGGGCCAACTCACAAAGCGCCAGCGGCAGCAGGTGCAGGACGGCACATCTGCCGGCCAGCGTCTGGCTGATGTTGTTCAACAGTAAAAAATTCTGTGAACCGGTGAGAATAAAATGTCCTGGTACGGGTGATTCATCAACGATCCCCTGAATGTAGGAAAATAGATCAGGGACACGCTGTACTTCGTCGAGAATAACAGGCCCCGGAAATTGCCGAAGAAATCCGCGCGGGTCCTCCAGGGCAAAGCTTCGTTGATCCGGTGCTTCCAGGGAAACGTACTTCGCTTTTGGAAACGCGGACTTAACGAGGGTGGTTTTACCCGATTGCCGCGGGCCGGTCAGCGTAATAACCGGGTAGTGTTGCGCGGCTTTCGCCAGGGGTATCGCCATGCGCCGGGGAATCGTCATAGTGGTATTATACAGATTGAACATTGAATGTTCAATCTGCAAGGACAAAACAATTTGGCCCGATTATGGCCGTTGTGAAGCCCCAGCGAATTGTGAAGGAACCGATTACAATGATCAGTAACCGATGATCTCTGATCAATAACAGCGACTGGGTTGCGGCCCAGTGGAACAGAGCGGTAGAGTCCCCGCTCGCCGGGACTGGGACAAAAAAGCGCCTGTCGCCGAGACACATCGCCCTCCTGCGGTCACCTGTTCACCTTTTGCCTTTTTTAGGCGCAGCTATACTCCGCGCGGCCATTGGTGATACTTGGTCACATAGCCAGGAAAAGTATCTGTACCGTCGCCCCGCGCCGCGATCCCGCCTGCTTTTGCCCTGTTTCCGATGCAGGCAAGATGCCTGCGGTACAATGCATGGGCATCGTCTGATTTGTCCCACGGAAGGCTGATCGGAGTATAACCAGCTCCGCGCCTCACTTCGGAAATCTACAAACGGCAATTAATCGCTGATTGGGGTCAGCCCGGCAGTTCCGCTGTTATTTCGCGGCTTGATAAATCTCCGCTACTTTGGTCCAGTTGACCACTTCCCACCAATTGGTGATGTACTCGGGTCTGCGGTTTTGATATTTGAGGTAATAGGCGTGTTCCCATACGTCCAGGCCCATAATCGGCTTGCCCGACAGGCCGCAAATCGCCTCGCCCATCAGTGGATTATCCTGATTGGCGGTTGAGCCGATGGCCAGTTTGCCATTTTTCAGAACCAGCCAGGACCACCCTGAACCAAAGCGTTTGGTCGCAGCTTCTCCGAAACGAGTCTTGAAATCGGCAAAGGATCCAAAGGTGGAGTTAATCGCGGCAGCCAAGTCGCCGGTCGGCTCGCCGCCGCCACCTTTGCCCTTCGGGGCCATGATTTGCCAGAACATGCTGTGATTGGCATGGCCGCCGCCGTTGTTGCGCACGGCTGTACGCACGTCTTCGGGCACCGAAGCGAGGTCTCCGATCAGCGCCTCCACGCTTTTGGTTTCTAACGCGGGCTTACCGGCGATGGCATTGTTTAGATTGGTTACATAACCACCATGATGCTTGCCATGGTGAATCTGCATGGTTTGCGTATCAATGACAGGTTCCAGTGCGCTAAAGTCATACGGTAACGAAGGAAGTTGAAACGCCATGATGGTACTCCTGAAAAATAATTTAGCCACTTACATGTGGCGCCGTTTTCACCGTCTTTATTGTAGCACAATTCCACCCAGGTCAAGGTCATAACGCGCGGAGGAGGAAATTTACTGTGCTATTGAATAGTTGACGATTTTATCAGCCGATGAAAGCTGTACACTGTCCTTGCCGCCCTCGTGCACCGTGACGGTTTTGAGCCAGACGCGCATTTGGGCAGCCGAATGCGTCCAGATCAGCACATCGTATTGGGCCGGTCCAAGCTTTATGGGTTTATTCAGGGAACCCTGCGCGTTAAGCCTTGCCGCCGCCACGCGCTGACCAGCCAGTAACGGTTCGATGGTGCTTCGGAAGTAACTGCGCATACGTGTGAGCGAAGTATTGGTATTGGTACCCACCTGAGACGCGAATAATACCGGTAATATCTGCGACCACGGTGCATCATGATGCAATCGAAGATTCAAGGCATTTTGGTGGTACATGGTGGTCATGGTTGTATTGGGCGTTCCATTGATATTGGCTGAGGACCAGGGCGGCTTGCCGGCCGCAATGGCGCGGCGAATTCGTCCCAGTCTGGCCGATGCGGATTGCATGGCCAAGCGCACAGCGGCCATGCGCGTTCCGGAGGGGATAATCCACATGGTGACAGGGGCCGCTGAAAGATTCTTGGCGGCTAACTGCACCATGAGAGAAGAATTATTGTAAGGCAGTTGCGGATAAGCTGAGGCCCGCAGCGGTTCAAGTTTTTCGCTGGTCATGCCCGTGAGGTCCACAATTGCCGTCTGCTTCATATGCAACGCCAAGGGGTGATCATTGGCAGGAATAAGGAAGATCCAGTCTTGTATGACGCGCCGATGGCCATGCACGGTTCGGTAATCATCGACCATAGGATTGTTGAGTTTCACCGGCGTGTATTGGCGGCCATCTTTAAGATAACCACTGGGAAAATACATTTTTCCGCCACGGGTGACCAATTGCACTTCTGCGGGGGTTAATCGGAAATAGCCCTGGTCCGAGCTTACATTGGGCTGGGTGCTGCCATGGTTTACTTCCGTGCGGACCAAAATAGCCTGTTTTCCCGCGGCGGGAATCCCGTATCGCTTAACCATTGCCACCGGCAGCGGCCCGGCAAAGGGAACATGCAACAGACTTGGTGGAAGGGCTTTAGCCCCGGCGTATTGAACTGTGTAGCGGTCTGCATACCATTGCCGCAGGGGTTGCGGGTTGTATTTGCTGAAGGATTGTCCGCCCAGGCTTCGGCCGCTGACCATGCCCCAGAGGCTGGTAACAAAACCGTCCGGGTCCAGCCACAGTCCGCTTGGGGAATTGCTGGCCAAATCCGCCGCCGTGCTGTAGCGCGAATACCCCAGAATACTGCTGGGCAGCGGCAGCATCTGCACGCCCACCATCACCGAACCAACTAAAATCATGGCGGTAAAAAAGCCAAAAGTTCCCCCGACGATTCGCCCGGGCCACAGCGGCAATTCCACATCGCCACGAATCAGGTAATCAAAGGCGGTGCGAATAAGTGAAAAAGCCAGAAAAAAAACCAATAGAAACGTAACCCCGTAAGCAAAATCAGGTCGATGGTTCAGAATCGGATTCGCCCATGCCTGATATACTCCCATGGCCAACGCGGAGGCAAAGAAGCTGGCGCACAGCAGGAGTAATGCGGACAAAGGTCCCTCATTGGCCATATACAGCGCAAAGAGAATGATGAATAACAGTACGATGAATTGAAGAATCATTGATGATCTTCCAATGCGCTACGGCGTTTGAATCGCAACCCGGTATGCAATTCACACGCCTATGTCACTTAACTGTCTCCAGCGGACGATCCGCCGGCCCGTGAGTTACCGGCACCGGGGGCACCAACCTGACTTTGCCCCGGTATCTTGCCCGCCTGATTCGTATCTGCTTTGGAGGCACCCGTAGCGGCGGTTTTCGGTTTGGACGCCGACTTTTTATCCGGCGTGCACACGCGAATCACTTCCTGGATAGACGTAATTCCCAGAGCAAATTTTCTAAACCCATGTTCTACCATGAACATCATATTATTTTTACGCGACAAGGTGCGGATTTCTTCCACCGGCCGCCCAGTGGCGATAGCCCGGCGAATTTCGTCATTGATGATCAGAATTTCAAATATTCCGGTTTGCCCGCGATAACCCAGGCTGGCACAATCCGGACACTTTATTAAGTTTCCCTTTTGATCACGGGATGGTTGGGTATTGGCCTTAAACGCCGAGAGATCGCGACCGATGGGCAAATTCAGCTTGGCCAGCATCGCTTCATCGGGTTGATAAGCGATTTTGCATGTCGGGCAAAGCAGTCGCACCAGCCGCTGGGATATAATAGCCCGCAACGGCGTTGCGGCCACCTGATTATCCGGCAAAACTTTACGCCATAGCTCCAGGGCGGTAATAGCATCGTTGGCTCGTAATCCAACATAAACACGATGCTCTTCACGGGAGTATTTTGCAATTAACTCCGCTGTTGCCGCGTCCGGGCATTGCGCCACCATGAGAATATGCGGGTCTTTAAGCATGAGGCTTTGCAATGCTTTAGAGTGGCTCGCGTTGGGTGCCGCGGGGTCGAAGCGGGTTAAGGAGATGGATTCAAAATCAGCCCGCGGGTTAATTTCAAAGGTGTTAATACTGGTCGTATACGCGTCATGGTTAGCCAACAGAGAATAGAGCGTGGTCGTCCGGCCCATGTGGGGGGGCGATGATACGATAATCAGCCCTTCGTTACCCTGTAGCACTTCGCGCAATGAGGTAAGTTGCTCGGATGACATGCCCAGGTGGTCCAGCGGAATTTTCCAGTTATCTTTGGCGTTTACCTGGAGCCATAGCCGTTCGCCGGCGGTTGTGCCACTGGTATTGGCCGTCCACTGGACCGCATTGTTGTCCGCGTCGCGGGTGGTAAATGCCGCCGATTGCGGCCGCCGCCGCTCTTCCAGCGACAGGCCGGTAAGCTGTTTGACGGCTTGGATAAGCGGCTCGGCATTGGTGCGCTGCATTCCGGATTGGGGGTATGCCACGCCGTCGGTGCTGAAGGACATTTCATAAGCCTGCGCGGACGGCATAAGATCAATGCGCTGCGCCCGGTTTTCCAAGCCCTGTATCAGCAACTGATCCAGCAACACGACGCCATTGTAGGCGGGATCTTCTACCGCCGGCAGATGCAGCGGCTTGCCGCCTTTCCCCTCATACCGCAAGCCCAACTGGGAAACGGACTTTTTTGCCCGCCGCCCGGCAGAAAACTGCTCCATGTGGCCGGAGATAACACCCAGCAGATCACCGGATGATCCCAGTACCTGCACGCGCGTTCGCCAGTAATACCCCAGCAAAGCGGCGGGAATAAAAACATTCAATACCAGTGCAAACCAGAAATTTGGAACCAGCAGCCAGATCAGCAGGAGAATGGCAACCGATCCCAGCAAAGCGCCTTTCCATATCAGGGCGGGCTGTTCCGGCATATTAGGCAGGTCGTTGTCAATCCAGACCAGAAAGCGTCCCCAGAGCACCAGAACGGCAACCGCCACCCCAACATAAATAATATTTACGTACATCAAAGCAATAATTCCTGCCTTCGTGCGTAGCTTCAGGCTCCAAGCTATGCGCCGCCAAATGCAAAACTTACCATGATCCAGCTAATTACGCCAGAGATTTTTAATCGGAATCATCCTTGACTCTGTGCCCGGTCCCCGCGCAACGGTACCTGAGGCAGGGGATTAACTCGTCCGGATGCCCTTCATGCGCATGCGCAATTCATCCGGATTGGGCGACGCAATATATGCCTCTTTGTGCGTAATGGTCTCGCTGGCCACAAGTTCGCAGAGCATGTCGTTAAAGTCAATCATCCCGGCTCCGCGCTCGGACCGGATCACCTGCGTTAATTCATTTTCCCGGCCTTCAAGAATATACTTTCTGACTGAAGGCGAATTTAACATGACCTCGACCACCGGGACCCGGCCAATGGCCGGATCAATGGCGGGCACCAGTTTTTGGAAAATAATGGCCTTCATATTGTTCGCGATAGCCTGGCGCATGTTCATGTGCATATCCGGAGGGAACAATTCCAGCACGCGAGTGATGGCACCGGGGGCACTGGCGGCGTGAATGGTGGAAAACACCATGTGCCCGGTTTCCGTGGCCTGTACCGCCGCCTGAAAGGTCAGGCGGTCACGCATTTCCCCGATCAAAATTACATCGGGGTCTTCACGCATCATGTAGCGGATCGCCATTTCAAAGCTTTCAACATCCAGGCCGACTTCGCGCTGGTTGATAAACGCCTTTTGATCCACATAGGTGTATTCAATGGGATCTTCAATGGTGATAATATGGCAGGACCGCCGATCATTTACTTGCTGAAGCATCGCGGCGATGGTGGTGCTTTTGCCGCTGCCGGTAATGCCCGCCAGCATGACCAGTCCCTGTTCATTGTCCGCAATTTTTTCAAAAACTTCGGGCAGGTGCAACTGCGCGAAATTCGGAATTTTCGGATTAATGCGCCGGGCCGCCAGGCTGACCATGCCGCGCTGACGAAAAATATTGACGCGGAATCGCTCAGTGGGGCCTATGGCGTAAGCGATGTCCAGTGATCCGCGATGCAGGAAATCATGCCACTGCTCTTCGGTGAGCATTTCCTTGACCATCGCTTCGATTTCCGCGTTGCTTAGCGGTGTGCCGGTGGTCGGAAGCAGCCGACCGGATTTACGCACGCGCGGCAGCACCTCGGCCTTAATGTGCAAATCGCTGCCTTCCACCTTGGTGACAACTTCAAAATATTTATGAATTCTGGGCGCTGCCGGGCGCTTGGCGGATTCAGCGACTTCAACTTTCGTACCCTGCGATTCTTTCGTCATGCGACTCATATCCTTATTACTAAAAAATAAAACTTACAACACACCCGTCTAAAAAGCCAGTCCATCCAGGGTTTTTAACCCCAGCATTTCCTTTACGAAAAAGGGTTCCGCGAATTGGCGACGAATGGTCCCGCCGAAATACCCGTTGATATGCTCCATGTAGGGAAGAATTTCCCATTGCGCTTCCGCCGGTCTTCCCGTACTGAACTGAGATTCATAACACCTTACCGCCCGGCGTTTAACATCCATGGTGTCCGAAACATCCACACAGAATGAGGCCGGAAAATTAAACCGCAGGTGTGAGCAGAAATAGTAGATCAATCGCGGCGGATAAAAGGGTTCGCCGGGAATGTCGGATTTTGTCAGCTTGGCGTCAAACCGGGCATCTTCAGCAATTTTGGTCACTTGCCGATGGTCCGGGTGGGCATCATCGGGGTACGGAAGAAACACGATGTCCGGTCGAAGGCGGCGAAACACGGCTGCCGTGGCATGGCGTGCCGCCAGGCTCCAGGTCACTTCACGATTTTTCAGGCCCAATAGCAGGCGGTTGGCTCCCAAGATCTTCGCGGCGGCGGCGGATTCCGCAGCCCGCGTTTCCGGTGCACCGAAGGGGGTGGGTTCTCCATTGGTCATGTCCAGCAGCGTCACGCAATGGTTCTGCCGCGTCAGCAGCGCAATAGTAGCCCCCATAGCGATTTCCTGATCGTCGGGATGGGGTCCAATTACCAGAATATTCATAGCAGTAAGCCCAATTAGCGCGGCGGGGGTTTATTTCCACAGCACGGCCAGAAGCATTGCGTCAGCGGGATTCAAACGATTTCCAGTGCTGATTGCGCGGCCCGATATATTCCGCACGGGGCCGAATCAGCTTGTTGTTTGAATATTGCTCCAGAATGTGGGCAATCCACCCACTGGTCCGGCTGATGGCGAAAATCGGAGTAAAAAGATCGGCCGGTATATGCAGGTAGTGATACACGGACGCGCTGTAAAAATCGACATTCGGCTTCAAATTTTTTGTTCGCACCACCAGTTCTTCGATGCGCACCGACATTTCATACCAGCGTTGCTGCCCGGTCAGCGTGCCCAGTTGGCGCGACATTTCCTTTAAATGCCGCGCTCGCGGATCGCCGTTTTTGTATACCGCGTGTCCAAAACCCATAATTTTTTCGTGGTTGTCCAACTTCGCCCGGATATAGGCATCCACAGTGTCCGGATTGCCGATTTCATTAAGCATCCGCATGACCTGTTCATTGGCTCCGCCGTGCAGCGGGCCTTTCAAGGCACAAATGGCGGCCACCAGCGCCGAGTGCATATCGGTCAGCGTGCCTGCCGCCACGCGCGCTGCAAACGTGCTGGCATTTAATTCATGATCCGCGTGCAGAATATAAGCTTTGTCCAAAGCGCGTGTGGCCAAAGGTTCAGGTGAACGCCCGGTAAGCATATATAAAAAATTTGCCGCCAGATTTAAATCCCGTCGGGGTGCCAGCGGTTCGCGATCGTTACGGATGCGATCATACGCCGCTACAACACTGGCCATTTGGCCCAGAATGCGCAGCGATTTTCGCTGATTGGCCGCCGCGGACATATCTTCTGATTCCGCGTCAAACATGGCCATGGCGCTGGCGGCGGTGCGCAGAGCTTCCATCGGCGTGCTGCGCCGGGGGAAGGACTTCATCATGGCCAGCAGCCCCTCAGGCAATTGGGCCTGCTCGGCAATGGATTGGCGTAAATCGTCCAGTTCGCCGCGTGTTGGCAGGCGTCCGTTCCAAAGCAGAAATACCACTTCTTCAAACGTGGAATTTTCCGCCAGTTCATCGATGGAAATACCGCGATAAGTCAACACGCCGTTTTCAATGGAGCAAATGGAGGAACTTAACGCCACGATGTCGCGCAGGCCTCCACTGGTTGCGGCAACGGTAGTCACTGGGGTCTGGGTCATACGATTACTCCTGAACGCACATCAGAGAACCTAATAATACACACTGCAAGGGGAATCGTATAGTTTTCAGCGCAATAAAAAAGCCGTGTGGAGGAGGGTAGGTCCACACGGCCTGGCGGAGGAGGAAACGAGTTTAAGTGATAGTGTATGGTGCAGATCACGCCAGCACAGACCTCCACGTTGTGCCCGGGAAGCGGCGGGCCTGCGCCATACACAATCCATATTCACTTGTCATATTCGGGCACCGTTACATTCTTTCGGTCCCGAGTTTCTTGCGCTCTCTATCACTCCCGCGGTCCTTGCCGCACATTAGATATATTGCAACTCTCGTGCCAGTTGGACCGGCGGCGGATTTTTTTTGAAATTCTTCCCACGATGGCGACCGTGAATTTAATGAACCGGATTTTAACTGGGAAAAAAGCGGGGTTTTTCGCCCTATTATTGGACAGTCTTGCGTACCGGACCCCATCGGCCCCTGAAAACAGGCGTGTGCCGTAGGCCGGCATCCCAATGTGCTGATGCCTAAAGTTATTGCATCAGCCGCCTCCGATGCTTATGCGCCATGCAAGACGTTGCTCCGGCATGTACGGTGGGCCAATCCAATGGGGTGTGGCAATTTTTCCGGGCGACCTCATGCGTGATGTTAGCCGGCACATTTAATGTGCCGCCGCGTCGCGGAAAGGGCACCCGCCGCAGCCGACAGTTCCGAATATCACCGGCGCGATCCCCCCTATTAAACGACAATATTGCCCTTGCCCGGAAAAATTGCCACGCCCATCCAATGTTGCGGCAATCCTATGATTTGCGGGAATTGCTCCCGCAAGCTAAAACTGTTGCCCAACGCCCGCTGTGCGCCGGGGAACCTTGCCGGATTTTCAGAAGCGACCGGCGCAATCAAGATAAGGATCCGTTGTGAACACGACCAGCACCTCTAAGATCGGCCCATTTGACCCGCTGGCAAAAATTGAGCGATGGGGTCTGATCGCATTGCTGATCGGCGTTTTTGCCTTCGGCTGCGTGACGGAAGTTCGGTCCGCCTTTCTTAAACGGCGAATGACCGATGTCGATACCTATTTTCGCGCCGCCTGGGCGGTGCGCGTCCATAAAGATCCCTACAACGTCACCGATACCAATGGCTGGCATTACAATTATCCGCCTCTGCTGGCCACCCTTTTGTACCCCCTGGCTGATGCCCCGGCCAAATTCAGCCGGGCGGGGTTATTGCCCTATCCCGTTTCCGTGGCGATCTGGTTTCTCATCAGCATCGGCTGTATCTGGTGGGGGAGTCACGCGCTGGCCGAGGCCCTGGAAAAAACCTCCACCGATCCCGCCGTGCGCAACATGCCGCGCTTTTGCCGCAGATGGTGGGCACTTCGCATTATTCCGATTCTGGTCTGCCTGCCGGCCATTGGCCGCGCGGTGGTGCGCGGACAGGTGAACAGCGTTCTTTTAATGCTGTTCTGTTTTGCCGGGGCGGCTCTGGCCACGCGAAAACGCTTCTGGGCCGGGTTTGCCAATGGCCTGGCGGCGGCATTAAAAGTTTTTCCCGGCTTTTTAATTTTGTATGGAATATCGCGGCTGCGGTGGACGTATCTTGTCGGGATGGCGGCGGCGTTGGTTGTTGGTTTGTTTGTGATCCCCGGGATCATCATGGGGCCACAACATATGATGGCGGGGTATCAGCGCTTTGCACAAGTGGTTTTGGAACCTGCCTTTGGATTAAACCATAACACCTCGCGTGATAAGGAACTTCTGGATGTCAATAAGACCGATTCCACCAGCTTTGAAGCAATGATTGATCATACCGTTTACCTGGGACGCCACGCCCCGGCTCCGGCAAAATGGATGAAGCTGGCGCATTGGGGAATTTCCGCCGTGCTTGTGGCCATCACGTTGCTGGTGGAATTTCTACGCCGAAAAGATGATCCCATATTTCGCAACCTGTTTCTTGGCGTGCTGATCACCATCATGATGCCGATTATCCCCATTTGTCATCCCCACTATTTCTGTATGGTGCTGCCGTTGGTTACCGCACTGTTGGCCGCTCGCTGGGAACATGACCGGACGCTTCCCCTGGGCGGCGCATTGGGTTGGGTGCTGATTTTCTTTGCCGCGTCCCACATTATGACGGTTCTGCCACCGCCATTTTATATCCTGCGTGGTCTGGGGCTGGTTACCTATTCCGCTTTGGTACTCTGGGGCCTGGGATTATTTGTCATGTGGCATTGGAAAACCCCGCAAGAATTGCACGAATCTCCCGCCCCGGCATAGACGCTACGCTTGATGAACAGGACTGAACTGTTCGTTGATTTACTACAGGGTAGCAATAAGGGGGATAAGCAAGGGAACTGCCCCGGCGCGCACGGGATAAACTTCCCGCCCTGATGACGCGGATACGACGGGGAGGGTTCACCATCCCGACCACGGGTATTTATGCCGGTGTCATCGGGATAAAATCGAACGTAGCGACGTGAAGAATTTATTTCACCACAGAGTGAGCCGAGGCAAACGGAGGGCGGCAGCCGGTGCGGCGGCTAGAGCACGTGAGCAGGTGAGAGTTGAGCAGTAGAGTCCCGGGGCGACGGGATTAATGAGACGCTGTGCTGGGCACCGCTTAAAGGAAGGTTGCGGCGCGCCGCGGCGTTTCAACAAGCAACGCACGCACGACGGTGCCAGGCGAATGGCCATGGCTTTGGATTGTCGAGTCAACGCACGGGTATTATCTTCACGACAAGGTCTTTTGCCACCGGCAGGTCGATTCCGTTCCATTTCAGGTGGTAATAAAAATCGCCGGTAGTGTAGGTTGTCGCGTCCATTTTAGTTCCGCTTTTCATCTTGAAGACGTAGCTCCTGATGGGGCCTGTCGCCCTCTTCTTCGCGGGCGAGAAATAATGAGGCGCACGAGCGCAAAAAAGCAAAGTAACTCGGTAGTGCACATGTGGCTTACTCATTACCAGCGAGTCGGTGGCAACGCTCGGCTGCGTATAATTTGGTGCGTAACGATATTTCGGAATCGTTACCGGTGTCTTAACTGAAGCGATCCCAGTGACCACCCCGTACACCGGGCCGATTTTCGGAACTGCCGTGCCCGGCAAGCCGACCAGTTGAATGGTGTTGTGCGGCGACCTGAGGGCCTTGCCGATCGCACTCTGTTCCCCGACCTCTGCCTGTCTTGCGGGGACAACGACCTTGGCACACTCTATTTGCTCAGCCCGAACCTCAGTCGGAGGCACTTGAGCCATCAGCCCCGGCCTTTCATTACGCACCAGGGCGTTTTGATATTCGCTTTTCTCGCGGTCAGCCGAAACCTCCACGGTAGGTGTGACTCGTAGGACGGACACTGCTCTCCATGGGCGTTGGGTATCGTTTGGTTTTGAGGAAATCCATTCGGCAGTGGCTCATTTACGCTTTGATGTAGGGATCAAAACCAGGTCTACTTCGCCAGATTTTGGCGTCTTGTCGCCAAATAGATGCGTCTGGGTCGGCTTTCGGAACGGCCGGAATCTCTCCGTCAAACATTTCCGCGGGAAAGCGCTGAGCACGGCGTCGAGGGTGGCCTTCCTGGTAAAGGGATCCTTGCTCGTGCGCACGTAGATTACGGCATCGTCCGCAACAACCTTGGATGCTTGGTGAAAGACCTTGTTGAGGAGGCTCTTGTAACGGTCGGCGTGCGTGAATCGCCCTTGGTATGGCCCGCGCGTGACGTAGGCATCTGTCTGAAATCCGAGCAGCCAGAGCCGAAGCCATTGGTCGTAGTAATAGTCTGTAACGCCGAAATATGGCGGTGATGTGAGCAGGAGCTTGGCCTTCGGCACTTTGTGCTCTCGCAGATGCCGCGCCAAATGCGTGAGAAGCGCGGTGCTGTCGCCTAAGAACACCCGGCTTCCATTTGCCCTAATCACCCCTTTCGCGTAGCGCCAGTGAATTCGCGACCGCAAGAACTCGGCAACATCGACGGCGGGGGGCCTCGTTCCGTTTTTCTCCCACCATCTGACCGCATAGTGTGGGGACATGGCCTTCGTCTGTCGCATCTGATTTGACAGGGCTTGGCCGTGCTTGCCGTGCAGGTAAACGAGAAGAATTGCCATAAGCGTCCTGTCGCAGGCGCTTCTGCGCCAATCAAGCTCCTCCCGCGCGGCGAGGAGGAATCGCCGAACAGAGGGCGAAAAGCACAACGTGAAGAACTTCGGTAGCGAGCGAGCCTGCTCGGCGTATCCTCTGCTTCCCTCGATGATATCCCGCATCCGTTGGTCAACCTGCTCCTGGGGTGCTGGGCCGAGCTTGGCCATCGCGTACACCCATCCAACCGGACTGATTTCGATTCCGAACCCAAGCCGCCCCAACCCAGTCGCACTGAAGACCGCAGTCCCGCGGCCGGCGAATGGATCGATTACAGTGTCGCCGGTCGCTGTGTGTTTTTTGATAACGGCATCAGCGAACCGTATGGGGAACATGGCGTAGTAAGGGCCAACGCCCTCCCATCGCTTCGCTGCGGTTTCGAAGGTTTTTCCGCTATCTGCCATCTTCCGCCGTCCCAAGAAGTGCTCTGGCCAACTGGGTCAGCACCTTCGAGCCAAGATGCAGGGGTATCGCCGCTTGGGCGTTTGCCGCAATCAACGGTGACACGGCATTTGCGTATTGCGAAGACACCACACGATCGAGCAGTGCGCAAACGGCGGGTAACTGCGGATAGAGCGAGATATCGTCGGTAGCCAGCGAATCTTGGGCGTCGGTGAGAAATGGAATGACCGCCACAATCCGCGATTCGCTCCGCGTCTTGTAGAAGAACTTGCGGCCGAAATAGGTGTCTTCTCCATATCGCTTCTGGCTGTCCGAATGCAAGATGCGGCCCTTGATGTATCCGTCGGTCAAAAGCATGTACTGCCGAGCTGCGAAGAGTTGCTTTCCTGGTGTTTCGGTCTGGTCGATCTCGGTAAAGTGCTCGACGAAGGCACCCGTCTTCTCGATGCCGAGAATCAAGAGGTCCTGTCCTGTGCTCGCCTGAACCTTCGCGTTCAGGCGCATGAGTTCTTTCCCGATGGCCGCGCTCAGCCAGGCTGGCGGGCCGAAAACTGCCAACGGGCCGTCCAGGAAGAAGGCAAGCGAAGTCAGGCGATGCAAGAGATTCCGCCGCTCGAAGCACCGGAGAAAATGCACGACCAATAGGCGTTCGATGACCTGCATGACCAATCCAAACGCTTCGCCGTTCGTGCCGATGTCACGAAACCGCTCGTGGATTCGCAGGGCGTCGGTCGAGTAGACGGGCCGACCGCAAGTGGGGCACGTCGTGCATCGAGCGCCCACAGTAAAACGAGCGGTACAGCCGTGCGATTCTTCGTAGGGGCATGTTTGTGGGCTCGCCGTCGGTTTCAGCGCAAGGAGCGCTTCATAGGTCGATAAAAGGTTCGTTCGGTCGTCCTCATCAACGATTGTCTCAGTGAACAGATCGTAGAGTTCCTCGCGAAATGAAGCCCGCGCGGAGTTCTGCCGGCGCGTCACCACGTTGCTGCCAGGCAAGGCCGCATCGACACTCGCCGCCTGTTCAGTCTTGCGGAACTCCGCCGGGTCGGTCGGCCGTTGCTCGTCAAGTTTGCCAACAAGGTTGAGGTCGATGAGCACGCTGGCGACGGTGCAATAACCGACCTTCGCGCCGGGGTAGCCCGTCTTCACATCGACTTCGGCATAGCTGCCGTCGACTGCGAGGATGAACCGTGGCAGCGGTGCCGCGTTTTCCGGGGGCGTTACCGGGCGAGGCTCGCACGCGGACTTCGCCGCTAGAAGCTTGGAGCGAGCCAGTAGTCCTTTGACGCGCTCGCATTCAGAGATGCGGTGAAGGGGCCGATAGGTTGCGTACTCACCTTCGTATGGCATCTTAAATCCCGCACGCGTTCGTTGTGTCGTGAATGAGGAACCGGTCCACTTGCACAGGTATGACGTACGGATTGGAAAGCGTCTTTACTCGGATGAAGCCTTTGTCCTGCGCGCGAAGGATGCTGCTCTCAAAATCGGCGAAGTCGTAGAACTTCCGTATCTCTTTTGTTTCATCCGTGTTGTTTAAATGACCGATGAACCAGTTCGCCGTGTTGCGCAGGATGTTCTGCTGGATCGAACTGACCTCTTGCGTCGCGTATACCAGACCGATGTGATATTTCGCCCCTTCCTTGGCGGTGCGGACCCAGATGTCTTGGAAATCAACCTCGCGCGACGAGGGCAGGATATTGTGCGCTTCTTCGACATAGATCAGCACCTCAGGCGGCGTCTGAGCGGTGCGGAAATGCTGCTGATTTCCCCCGAAGATGAGGCGCATGACCCGATCTGCTGCAGCCTTGTTAAGCTCCGGATTGCCGCTGGACTGGTCCACGATCACGAGACGTCCTTGCTTCAGGATTTCATAAATTTCCACGGCGTAGTCGGAGCTTGTCTCCGACGTGTGCTGTTCCTTCGCGCGGCCAATCAGGCGCGAGCCATTCGGGTAGGCAAACATCTCCAGAATCTTCTTGAAGTCATCGTCCGCCCATGATCCGGAACTGCTTGTTTGGACATACTGTGCATCGAACGCACCCCAGCCAGAAGTGCTATCCGCAATATAATCACGCAATATCTCGAAAGCTTGCGCAAGCTCGGCCCATGTTGGTGCCTGTTTCTCCAAGATGGTGCTGCAAACGCCGTAATCGGCTGGCGATTTACCCGTGCCGGCCTGCGCGTCGGTCTTAATTGACTTGATCAGATTGGCGTTGAATATCGCTCGCGTTTGTGGTTGGAGGCCTGGCGGAGCGCGCAGCCCTGCCTTAAATAGCAAGGCCCGATAGGCAAGGACGCGACGGTTGTAACGAGTCACTGCGGAGCGGTCACCCGGGTCGGGTGGATCAAAGACGACATTGCGAAAGTTGCTCAAGTAGGTTGCTGCCTGGTCGGAAAGGGCGTCGTCGATAATCTCTTTGCCGATGGCAAGGTTGGCGTCGAGGTAGAAGTTGAGCAACATCAACCGGCGTTGCGGGTCGTTGGGGTGAGCCACAATACCATAGGTGACGACATCACTCTTCAACTGCGGATGCTGGGTTGCGGGACCGCACTTCCACACGTTTTTGATCGCCTCGGCGTTCAGGCCCTGCCCGCCCGAGTCCTGCTCATTCTCATTTGCATACTCGCCGTTGGGGTCGAAAACAATCTGGCCGATGCGAAGCGGCTTCTCAGCCCACCGAAGGGCGAAAATCGACTTTAATACGATCTTTGTCGTATTTGACTTACCCGTGCGGGTCATACCGAACAGGGCGGTTTTCTGGCCGAGCAGGTCCGTCGGCGTGACCTGGACGGCTACGCCGTCGATGCCCTGGAACGGCCGGTGGCTTGACGCGTACCGAACCTGTCCCACCGGAACGTGCCCCTGTTGGGCCGACGCCATTAGCCGTGGATCACGGAAATTGACGACGGACTCCAAGACCTTCCCGCGAGGCTTGAAGACCTTGAGGCCGCGGTTCGGGTAGTAGTTGCTGAGGTCTGAACCAAAGAAAAGGCGGAAGGATGGGGCAGCTTCAGAGCCGGTATTGGCCATGTAGTAAGTTCCGAGCACGCGGCACCGGACACCGGCATAACTCAACAGGTTGTGGGTAGTGGGGTCCATGACATCTCGGTCATCCCAATGTCGCGCTATTTCGCCGCTGACACGCTGCGCCGTCTCCACGCGGACGCGCATAGCTTCGTCCGCATTGGGGAGGTCGGCCTTGTCGAGCACCCGGAGCAACACGATAGAGGCATCCTCCTGTCGAACATCGGTCACCCTCTCAGGGCTTACCCGTGTGGCGATGAGAAAGGAAAGCGCGGGGATGCCACCGACTCGCTGCCGGTGAAAATCATGTATCTGAACCAGAGCTTCTTCGTACCCGAGCGAGTAGACTTCCCCCACGTAAGCACTGTCGTCGACGAGCGATGCCAACGCTCCGCCGGCCGCCTGCAGCGGTTCGCTCAACTCCGGTTCACTCAGCTTTCCGGCAAGATTTGATACGATATCCGCCATATTTTTTTTCCGACAACGCCGATATCAGACGAAGCACCAACAAAAAACTCTTGGTGTCCAATATAATCCAGCAACGAGTAATAACTGTCAACTGTTGTATCGGGGGAGCCGCTTGCGTTGTTAAGTTCATATTGAATTGAAGCATGTAGGAGTGAGTGCGGAAAACAGCGTCATCCATATGGGCGGCCAATATGTCCACCTCGGCGGCGAGTTTGGGCAGCGGGGTGGCGTAGCGTTTGGAGAGTGCTTGCACGCGCCGGGTCCGCGCCTGACTGATGCGGTACATTTCTCTGCCGCTGCCAAGCTTGGTGGGGTCATTGAAATCCGGCGTGTCGGAAAGTTTGTTTTCCCGTGCCAGTGGGCCGATAATTTTTTTATTAATCTGATCGCCAATGTCGGATTTACCTTTGAGCGCAACTATACCGTTAAAGCATGCGCCGGCTGGAATCGTGATTGGGGCATAGGGAGCGCCAGCGTATTTATCGCTGGCGTATTTTATGAACAGCAGCACCAAAACGTAATCTTTATATTGGGATGCGTCCATGCCGCCGCGGAGAAGATCGCAACTTTCCCAAAGTGAGCTATAGCGTTGGGATTTTTTTAGTGCCATGGATGGTTTATCCTTGCCGTTTCAGAACGGACGAGTAGAAGGCAGATTGCTGCGGCGACGCCGCGGGGTAAATGGCCACGCCGCGCGGCTTGGCCGGGGCAGCGCTACCGGCGGCCCTCGCCAGTTCCATGAAGATTAAACGATAGCGTGAAAGTGGTAAAGGTTGGATGGGGGCGGCAATTTCAACTGATCATGGAGCACTATTTTTACGGTACTGGATTTTACGGTATTGGCCAGTAGAATCCGTACCGGTGTGGAACCGTCTCGGCGCGCGCAGGATAAACTTCTTGCGCGGATAACGCGGGTGAACGGGGCGGTGTTAAAAAGTTGATCGTGATATTTCTATTGGAATAGTAAGGCCGGCGGAAGTCTTGCGCGTTGGGGAACTTCCCAAATCGGGGGTGAGCGGATACATTCATCGGGCGTCAGTAAATTCTGATTGTGCTGAAGTTAGCTGGAGTTGTTTATGCAATATGATCCCTGGGTGCCCGCATCCAATCGATATGACACGATGGTGTATAATCGCTGCGGGAAATCCGGACTTAAGTTGCCGGCAATTTCTCTGGGGCTTTGGCATAACTTCGGCGGAGTGGACTTACTGGAAACCCAACGCGCCATGCTGCGTTGCGCCTTTGATCTGGGGATCACGCATTTTGATCTGGCCAATAACTATGGGCCGCCGCCCGGATCAGCGGAGGAAAACTTCGGGCGATTATTGCAGCAGGATCTGCATCCGTGGCGCGATGAACTGATTGTTTCCACCAAAGCCGGTTACACGATGTGGTCCGGACCGTATGGTGATTGGGGATCGCGTAAATATCTGTTGGCCAGCCTGGATCAGAGCCTGAAACGCATGGGCCTGGATTATGTGGATATTTTCTATTCCCATCGCCCGGATCCTCAAACCCCGCTGGAGGAAACCATGGGCGCGCTGGATGCGGCCGTGCGGCAGGGTAAGGCGCTTTATGCGGCGCTGTCGAACTACAAGCCCGCCGAGGCCCGGCAGGCGTTTGCTATTTTAAAATCACTTGGTACGCCGTGTCTGATTCATCAGCCCCGCTATTCCATGTTGGAACGCTGGATTGAAAGCGAACTGCTGGATGTGCTGGGTGAACATGGGGTCGGGGCCATTGCGTTTTGTCCGCTGGCCCAAGGCTTGCTGACCAATAAATATCTTAAGGATATCCCCGAAGACTCGCGCGCCGCCAAAGCCTACAGCTTCCTCAAGGCCGATAGAATTACCCCGCAACTGCAAAGTCGTATCAGAAAACTTAATGACATTGCATTAGCCCGCGGCCAAAGCCTGGCCCAGATGTCCCTGGTCTGGGTGCTCCGGGACGCGCGCGTCACTTCCGCCCTGATTGGTGCCAGTCGGGTGTCACAAATCCAGGAGAATGTCCAAGCTCTTAGCAATCGCAGCTTTACCGCCGATGAACTCAAAGCTATTGATAGTGCGCTGGAAAGTTAAACTCCGCACATGTCATAAAATCCGGAATTTATAAAAATGGTACACAACAATTTGGCAATGGATCAGTTTAATGAACTGGCCGCAACGCCGGCAACCCCAGCGGGCGATGTGCTGACAGTTCGCGCCCCGGCAAAATTGAATCTGGGCTTGCGGATATTTCCGCGCCGCCCTGATGGCTTTCATGATATTGAATCCTGGTTTGTGCCAATTTCACTTTACGATACGCTGACCTTCCAAAACGCGCAGGGGCTTAGCCTGCAACTCTCCGGTCTGGCGGCGGAACTTTCCAATGAGCCGGAAAAAAATCTCGCGGGTCGCGCGGCGCTGGCGTTGGCCAGGGCCGCCGGCGTGCCCGCCCACGCACATATTCATCTACATAAACTGATTCCCGCCGGCGGAGGTTTAGGCGGCGGAAGTTCCGATGCCGCAACAACTTTGCTGGCATTAAAACACTTATGGAATGTTCCCATTTCTCATGCGGAATTGTCAAAACTTGCGGCAACTCTGGGCAGTGATGTGCCATTTTTCATTCATGGGCAATCCGCGGTGTGCCGCGGGCGGGGCGAAATTATTGAACCACTGCCATTTAGCCGTCTGTTGTTTGCTGTGTTAATCATTCCGCCCTATGGTACCAGCACCAAAGATGTTTATCAGGAATTTGATAAACAACCAGCGGCTGTGGATGCTAAGGCGATCCCCTGGCAGGAAATATCGCAGTTGAGCGCTGCGGAAATCATCGCTGTAATTCGCAATGATCTTGAAGCCCCCGCATTTTCCGTCACCGCCGGTCTGCGCGATTTACGCGATAAAATCACAGCGCTAGTTGGTTGCCCCGTGCACCTTAGCGGCAGCGGCTCAACACTTTTTATCCTCACCGATCAACCCGCCCAAGCCGACGCGTTAGCGGAAACCCTCGAACACAACCTGCCGGAAAACATCCGCATTCTGCCGGTGAATCTATTTACCCGAAATCCAGTGGCGGATCAGCGGTAGCACGGGTTCACCTTGCGGAGAATAGGCTCCGTAGTCGGTTGGCTTGCAGCCGGGAAGCCATTCCCAGATAAATGCTCCCATAAAGGAACTATCGGGTATTTTCCGCCAGACACGTACAAACGCCTGGTAAGCAATGACCTGATTGTGCGGATTAATCAGGCCTGTGCCAACATAATCCCATGGCTTGGCCAAGGTGTTGTTGAGATTATCCCAGCCGATTTCGGTAAACAGTACCGGCCTTCGCTCCCGTGCGCCGAACGTCAAAATGCGCTGTTTAATGCGCTGCCAATGGGCCACCACTTCCGCAATGGACGGATCCTTGGAATCGGAAAGATCGTAATACGAATTCATGCCGATGTAATTCAGTTGTGGCCAGAAATGGACATATTGATAATGGTCCCAATTCGCGCTGTATGTAAGTTTGCCGGAAAAGCGGTGTCGCACCAATCGGATAATACGCAGCCACTGTGTGTTAAATGGTTCGGTGGAAAGTAATTCGCTGCCGACGCAGAAAATTGTCACGTGGGCTTGCTGGGCCCAGGTGGCGGCAGCGAGAATGTAGGCGCGATAGCGGGCAAACCAGAGCTTCCAGCTTTTGGGTTTGATGACGCCGCGCCAATCGTTGCCGGTGGCATGATTCAAAAGAACTATGGGCATAAGCATTGTGTGAATGCCCAGATGATGGGCCGCCAGAAGTACTTCGTGGATTTGCAGGGGTGTCAGTGAAAATTTGGGATCGATATGAATGTCATCCGCATGAACATCATGCTGGCGGGCGTTAATGACAAAATTAATCCAAGTGCAGCCCATGGCTCGCAGCTTTGCTATCGCGTGCAAATATCCGGACAGCCCGCGGGGATTATTCAACTGCATTGAAAACCCGCGAATCGGCGGCAGGGCGGAAATTGGATAATGCAGCGGCGGCAGAGGTGGTAATCGCCGGGTGATGGGCCGCTGGGGTCGGCCCATGCCCCTGACGTCCAGCATAAGCATCATCGCGCCCAATGCGACTGGGACGACCAGTATGATTACAGCGAATCTTCGGACCAATGCGTAATCTCCGAGTTAAAATAACAACGCCCACCCCGCGTCGGGAGGCTTCAAAACGCCGCTTCGCGCCATCGCCTTAATCCGCGGCAGGGTGCGGCGCTGACTGCAGATAGAAAGTTATGAAAAATTCGATTGGCACAGGCACGCCTGGCGTGAAAGGCGAATATTCTCTGGCCATGTGAATCTCCTGTTTATCGCGCCGGTCAATGACCCACGGCGGGCCGACGGTTCATTATGCCCGTGCCCGTGAATTGGTCAAACGCCGGGTTTTTGCGCAGGCAAGATGCGGGGGTGCGGCGGGATATTTACCACCCGATAATAGGTCAAAAAATCTACCCCATTTGATTCACGCCGTTCGGCTACCCGCCAGTCATCTTCATTCCATTTCGGAAACCAGGTATCGCCCGTGACGGGAGAGTCGAGTTTGATAATGCTCACATACATGCGATCCGCCAGCGGCATGGCCAATGCATAGATTTCCGCGCCCCCAACAACAAACAATTCTTTTTCACCCGATTTCTCGGCGATGGCAATCGCCTCCTTCAAGTCTGTGGACCAGCGCGTGCCCGGCGGAATGTGTGCCGGAATCTGTCGGCTCAAGATCAAATTGGTGCGGTTGGGCAGCGGCTTGCGGATGGAATCAAAGGTTTTACGTCCCATTAGAACGGTATGACCTGTGGTCAGATTTTTGAAGTGTTTGAGATCTTCGGGCACATGCCAGGGAAGTTGTCCTTTCCACCCAATCACATGATCCGGCGTCATCGCGGAAATAAGGCTGATAAGCATGACAGTTTTATTCCTGGTCTTCGCGCAATTTGGCTAAAACGGAGTAATCTTCCAGCGTACTGGTGTCGCCGACGGCCTGCTTCCCGGCGGCGATGTCCCGCAGCAGCCGTCGCATGATCTTGCCGGAGCGGGTTTTGGGCAATGTCTCGGTGAAACGCACTTCATCGGGACGGGCAATAGCACCGATTTCCTTGGCCACCCAGGCTTTTAATTCCTGTTTCAGGGCGTCATCGGTGGGGATTCCCGCCTTGACGGTGACAAACGCGCACAGGGCCTGCCCTTTAAGTTCATCGGGTCTGCCGACGACAGCCGCTTCCGCTACTTTGCTGTGGGCCACCAGAGCACTTTCAACTTCCATGGTGCCCAATCGATGTCCCGCAACATTGACGACATCATCCACCCGGCCCATGACCCAGAAGTACCCGTCTTTATCCCGCCGGGCACCATCACCGGTGAAATAATAGGGGGGAATATCACTGTAATACTGTTTCTTAAAACGCTCATCATCTCCATAGACCGTGCGCAACATGCTTGGTACGGGTTTACGAATGACCAGATATCCGCCCGTGTCCGCCGCCACTTCCTGCCCGTCCCGATCCACCACCGCCAGATCCACACCAAAAAATGGAATCGCGCAACTCCCCGGTTTGCCCGGCGTGATTCCCGGCAACGGTGTACACATAATTGAACCGGTTTCCGTCTGCCACCAGGTATCGACAATGGGGCATTTTTCACCACCGATAACACGGTGATACCACATCCACGCCTCCGGGTTGATCGGCTCGCCGACCGTTCCCAGAAGCCGCAGGCTCGATAGATCATGCCGTTGCGGGAATTGATCACCCCATTTGACAAAGGCTCTTATGGCAGTGGGCGCGGTGTAAAACACGCTGACGCGGTATTTTTCAATGATACTCCAGAATCGGTCCATATCCGGTTGATTGGGCGCGCCTTCATACATGACAACACTGGCACCGCACGCCAGCGGGCCGTAAACCATATAGGTATGCCCGGTCACCCAGCCGATATCCGCTGTGCACCAATAGATATCTTCTTTTCGTAAATCAAATACATATTTACACGTCATATAGGCTCCCAGCAGGTAGCCGGCGGTGGTATGCACCACGCCCTTGGGCTTGCCGGTGGTGCCGCTGGTGTACAAAATAAAGAGCATCTGTTCGCTGTCCAGCGCGGCGGGCGGGCAATGCTCGGAGCTGCCGGAGACAAAGTCGTCGTACCACACATCTCTTCCCGGCCGCATGGTAATATCCTGCCCCGTGCGTTTAACCACAATGCACCGTTGGACACATGGGGCTTTGGCCAGCGCCGCGTCGGCGTTCGCTTTTAATTCCACAATTTTTCCGCGCCGCCATCCGCCATCGGCTGTGATTAACGCCACCGCCTGCGCATCATTCATACGATCTGCCAGAGATTCCGCGGCAAAACCGCCGAAAATCACGGTATGTACCGCGCCAATCCGGGCGCAGGCCAGCATTGCCACGGCGGCTTCGGGAATCATGGGCATATAGATCGCCACGCGATCGCCCCGCTGTACGCCGTGCGATTTCAGCGCGTTGGCCAATCGGCTGACTTCTGTCAGTAATTCGCGATACGTTAAAGTTTTAGCATCACCGGGCTCACCCTCCCAGAGAATAGCGGGTTTGTCGCCCCGGCCCGCATCAACATGCCGGTCCAGGCAATTTTGCGCAATATTGATTTTCCCACCGGTGAACCATTTGAAAAAAGGGGGCTTGCTGTCATCAAGAACATGGCTGTAGGGTGTCAGCCATGTCAAATCACCGGCCATTTCCGCCCAGAATTCCTGAGGATGGTCAATGGACTTGCGGTACATGCGTTCATATTGTTCCTGGGAACTGATATGCGCTTTGGCGGTAAAGGACGCCGCCGGTGCAAACGTGCGATTTTCATGCATAAGAGATTCAATATTTGCGCCAACAGACATAAACGCTCCTCATGAATTCCGGCGATTTCCGCCTAAATGATGATACCTGGAAATATAATACCCACTGCCGAAATAAAAAGCACGGGCGGACGGCCTGCGGAAAGAACGTGGCGTGGCGGTAAATCCGGGGAGACCTCTGCGGTGCGAATTTCCAGACCCAACCATTCGCTTGGCACCGGCATTTATGCCGTCGTTTTTGCCGCATGCCCGGAAAAATGGTCACGCCCAGCCCCGCATCGCCGCATGAGCCAGAAAACCAGCCGCGCACGGCTGCCTATGATCCGGTGTGAAGTGGTGTGAAGCGGCTAAGCAGGCCGAAACGGTAGCGATTGCGTACGGGGCTGCCGAGGGCAGTTTTCCACAGCCGTTCCATGGTGTGAGGCGGATCAAGTGCCCCGCGGCTTGATCAGTTGTGAACAGTTGCGCAGCGCCAGTGCCCATTCTTCCATCTTTCGTTCCTTCTCCGTATCGCGGCGATCCAGGCTGTTAAGCTCCGGTATAAGGGCGTGACTGGGGTCCAGCAGAAGTGGAGCGCCGCGGACGTGCAACCCGATGCGATAAACGTCTGACGCCGTAAATTCCGCCAGGGGAACATATTCGCCGTTATCCGGACGGCGGGACGTGGTGACGGCATCTGTCAGCGATGCGCGGTTGATGGAAATTCCGTCGGTATCGCCGGGGCGCTCATCGGATTGCCACGGTCGCGGCATAAAATACTTCTGTGGGATCAGGGCGGATTGCGCACGGTACCAAGCACCCGGCAGCAATCGCCGGTAGAGAAGCTCTGTACCTGGAACGCCCGTGGCGCTGGCAGGCCCGGGCGGTGCCCCGGGAATATTTGAGTCGGGCATGCGCAGCTATCCTTGAAGTTGCAATCGTCGACTTTGCGGATTCCGCCGCAGGGTATCCCGCGCGGCGACCTTGCCCGCGCTGTCAAAGCGGATATACGTGGCCGCTCCCAATCCTATAAATTCCACGATGATCGTTTCAAACGGCGTATTCCACTCCATGGCAATCCGGCCGCCGCCCGACGGTACAATGCTGTCCGGGGCACTTGTTCCAGTGTCGCTTTGGTCTACCGCAAAATCAATCGCGGTATCGGCAACATCCGGCGCTGGATAATCCTCGCAATTGTCCACGCTTCTTTTTGTTTTCCACTCCAGCATCTGGTCAATCGCCTGTTTCCAGAGGGCTGGTTCCCTATTGGGGGGCTGCGTTAACGCGATCCCCGTGGAACAGGCGGTGCCCCCAACGGGGATAATGCGATCGCGCGCAATTCCAGTAGCTTGGGTTAGCATCATCGAGCCTTTCATGTTTTACGCTCCCATTTCGACTGGGCTTCATTTCCTGTCAGATCACAAAACGCACGGACAACGGCCTGATGGCCAAGTTCCAATCCATTGTACGCCTGCTGCATGTTCCCTTCCTGCACGCCACCGCGTGCGGCAATCTGCAATGCCAGAATCTCTGACGCCGCCGAATCTAAGCTATTGAAGCCATGGAGCAATTCGACGTAGACTCTTCCAGCATTATCGGGCATCAGGGACTGTGTTCTGCAGGATAAGGATTCCATCGTGCCGACCGAAAGACTATTTCTCTTAGCGACCAATCCGGGTAGCAGCGCAGGCCAATCTTTCGGGCTGTCCCAGTCTTGTCCTCGCACCAGGTGGTTGACGTACACCACCTCCCATTGATTCGGTAATATCGGCCCTAACTTTTCTGCCGCCAATGCCTCATTAAATGTCTTTACGGCCGCGCGAAACTTTGGCAGCAGCTCTTTCCAGCGGGGATAGTCCGCGTTGTCTCCCTTTCGCCAATTCAAAATGATGCGACCGTTCTGCACCTGCGTCACGGTGCAATTATCAGATGACGCCATTTCCAGCCGCGCGGCTGCTGTGGCCGGCGCAACTTGGAAACTTGGCATGAGACGAGGACGCAGCGCCTGCTCGCCAAAGACTTCGATTTGTTCAGGCAGCGGTTGGGCGTCTGAGACATTCGGAAAATCCGCTCGCATGGCCTGCCAAAAAATCGCCAGATTGACGTTTTTCAAATTCTGTATTGCATTAAACTGGAGCGCGACCGCAGTCTCCACCAATGGCGGCTTTCTGAAGGATGGCAGTGATGTTTCCATATCACCTCAACGGATTCCGCATGCAACTATACAAAGCCCCCGGCCCAGCCGCTCTGTACGCTCCGATGCCTACCGCAGTATCGGTATGGAAACATTTTCACTCCAGGTGATGAAACCGTCAACCCGTACGATTCCCTGTGCCGCCGACTTCGGGCGGGGAGCCGGTCCGACCAATCGTCGCTTGGGGAGCATGATTTTTGACTGCTATCAAGCATGATCCGTAGAGCATTGAGCGATCAGGGTAAAAAATCAGTCGGTTTTTTGCCTCTGAATACTCACCGATTTCGCAATAAGTTTTCTTTTTTATCATTGGACTCTGTGCGGCGGAAACAATCACCGTTGGGGCCCACTGCCATGACGGGGCACTCACTTTCCCGCACGACGGTTTCCACGGTTGAACCGAGAAAAAATTTGCCCGCAGTGGTGCGGCCGTGGCTGCCGATAATAATTAAGTCCGCCTGCCACTGCCGCGCCACAGCCAGAATTTCTCCCCCGGGATTTCCGCAGCGCACGAAGTGCTCGGTTGCCGCCAGTTGGGTTTCTTTCACCACTGATCGGCACAGCGATTCCCCCTCCCGCTTAAGCCGGTCGAGCGCGGGGGGCGTTAAATGTTCGCCGCCGGAAATCGACACGGGCGACACATCGACCACATGCACCACCGCAACTTCCGCGTCCAGATCGTGGGCCAAAGTTATGGCTGTTTCAACCGCCCGGACCGCCGAGGGGCTGAAATCAACCGCCACAAGAATTCGCCGGCCCTTGCAGGGACGCTTCGCTGGCTGGGGGATGGCAAGCTCTCGGGAAATATTCGTGATAATTTCATCGGCGCGCAAGGGCGACACACCGCGATCCAGCAGCACTTTTCGTGCTTCGGTGAGGAACATTTCTATATCCAATGCCGGGGTATTTCCGGACATTACACATCTCCAGTTGCGGCCGACCATACGGCGTTGCGCCCATGATCCAGTATGGCTTGGCGGAAATACAAAAACTATCGGTGAACGCCGGTGTCCGGCCATCAGAATAAGTCGTAATTCGCCGTAGGAGTTTTACCTATATTTGACGTTAAGCCGCGGTAATCGCCGCGTGAAGTTTTCCATGAATAACGGCCAGTAGTTCCCGGAGAGTTTAGTACTACAGCGCGATTTTAGCTCAAGAAAAATCCTCATGTATGCCGAAGAGAACATGTAAGGACATGTTTTCAAGGAGTGTCGTGGTATGGATGCCAAGGCGATAGAGGCGTTGCGACCCCGTTTGATTGCGTTTTTGGAACCATTGGAAGATTGTTTCGGTCGGTGCGAATCGTGGGCCAGCCTTGGGCATTATGTGCGTGGGCAATTGAGCGATCTGCCGCGTAAGAGCATTGAGCCAATCGCGTTGGCATCGGGCATGGCACCGCGTTGTTTGCAGCAGTTCTTGGCTGACGCGAAATGGGATGAGAATCGGCTGCGGGACAAAATTCAGCAGCGTGTAGCGGCGCGGCATAACTCCCCGAAAACCGTGGGGCAAATCGACGAGACCACGTTTGCCAAGAAAGGGAAGAAAACTCCGGGTATCAAAAGGCAGTATTGTGGTTCCACGGGGAAGAAAGACAATTGCGTGGTCAGTGTACACTTGAGTTGCAGCGCCCCCGGAGGCTTCCGATCTCTGTTGGATGCGGAATTGTTTATTCCCGAAGACTGGGCGGTGG
>DAHVEJ010000041.1 GCA_027313145.1 Phycisphaerales bacterium
TATCGTACATCTTAGTGAATTGGAAAAAGATGTTCCGCTGAAAACCCTGCTGGACCAGACTTTTGCCGAAGCGCAACATAATTATCCCAAGGTTAAGGTCCTGGCGCGGAAAATGATAATCAACTCTGGTAAACCCGCGGGCATTCTGGTTTTGCAACTCACAACCGCAACCAATAATAAACCTGTCATGCGTCAACAACTTATTGTCCGGGCGGCACCCAAGCTCTATTACCTGCTGACATTTTTCAGTCCAGCGAATCAGGCTGATGGAGCGCGGGCCTGCTTTCGGGCCATGACCCACTATTTTCATCTGTTGAACCTGAAAGCGATTCAGCAACAGCGGGCAGAGGCGGTGAGCGCCGGGCGCATCTGGTTAAAAAATATCTCTGCGCGGGATCTAGCCCATAAGGCCATTCATCCTCATTTGTATCAGATTCAAGCCGGCGGGCGCGATATTGGATATGTTCTTTTGTCATGTTACACCGGCACGGAAGACGGGTATACCGGCGTTTTCAGCAGTACCAACGCCCGCACTTTTCTACCCAACGGCACGGTGATATTTTCCAAGGTAAGCAGTTTCTGGGCGTATGGCCAACAAAGTAAAACCCCCGGCCCCGCGACGCATTACACCACATGGGATAAGGCGGTGGAAACGCTGGTCCCCATTAATAATCCTCAAGAGGTCAAAATGCGGCAGGAACGCATTATTATTGATCCGAAAACCAATAAGCCAACCTTGGTGCATATCAAAGTCCCGTATCCCAATATGCAAATACACTGGGCGCGGGAAACCGGCGATGAACAGTCCGCTTATGTTCCGGCGCTGGATAAGCACGGCAATCCAACCGACATGCTGGTTCACCACCGTTGGATGACGGTGTATATGCAGCGGCGGCATGTTGTGCCGGGCCAACCCAATAAGCCCACGCACTATGAATTGCCTTCCTATATGCCGGCCTATTTGCCGCTGACATTAAAATATTTCTGGCCCCGATTGGTGAATTTATCCAAGCCGTCGGCCATGGGGTTTGTCACGTTTAATTCCAGTACGCGCCGTCTGGGGCTGCGGCTGTTGACGGTCCACGGCACACAACGCATCACCGTGAACGGCCGGAAGATCACGGCCTATCATCTCACGGAACAACTGGACCCCGGAATTTCAAACTTGTGGGTGAATTCCAAGGGCGTGTTGATAAAATATGAGAGTTCTGACGGCAGCGTATGGACGCCGACAACCGCGGCCGCCATGACCAAAAAATGGAAAGCCGCTCTGGCCGCCCTGAAGTAATAAAAGGATGGTGCGATGCGAAATTTTCTTAAGCGCGTGATTGTTCTGGTGGTCTTGACGACCATCATGGCGGCGGGCGTTAATATGGCCATCTATTTCGCGTCGCGCAATGCCCGGATCCTGCAATTGGAACGTGAACGCAAACACTTGGAGAAGGTTATCAACCGCCTGACCGGCAAGCGCCGCATGGCCGAACTGGTGGTGGATGGGCAAGTCACCAACGGCAAGCGGCAAGTGCGGCAAACCACGCTTCTGTGGGAGGAATTTGTTACCGGGAAGGATGGCAAACGAACGCCGTTGCCGATAAAAAAAATAGTTATCCCGGGGGATACGCCGTATGTGGATGGATATGTATTGAAGTTCCGCAACACGTTTGTGGAAAATGGCGACCTGCTTCGGGGCAAGTCACTGGCCTTCTTCCGCCGGATTTTCTCCAGCAAACAATCTCCGCAATCAGGCAGCAGTCTTCTGGGTTCCCACGGCGTGCCGGCGTGTCTGACCGGAAAATCCGGACGCCCGGATACCTTTACGCTTAATCTGTGGCAGCATATCCGGCAGCTCATGCAGCATCCCGCCGCCGCCGCAAAGTTGGGGCTGGATGTGGTGCAGGGACAAGCGGTTTATCGGCCTGTCAAACCGGGTCGTTTATATGTGATTTATTTGCAAAATGACGGCGGCCTGGAATTCACGCAACAAGCTGGTGAATCTTCCCTTATTAATCGGCTGCTGAAGGAAGCGGACAGGACGCATTCTCAAACCAGCACCTCGGCCACTTCTCAGTGAGTTTTAGCTCCTCGCCACATTGTTCCACCATTGCCGCGCGAAGGGTTCCAGCGCGTCGACAAAATTGGTGGGAACATGGGTGAGAGTTACCTGGGGGTCTTGAGGCAGCACGGCCAGCATGGGTGTGTGCATAAGCTGCGGCAATTCATCCAAACTGCTTTGGACGGATATATCCCGCTCGATTGGCACGCGATTGGCCACCAGGCCCGCAACGGGGATATTGCGTGCTCGGATGGATTCGACCGTCAAGGATGTGTGATTGAGCGTACCGAGATAGGCCCCGGTAACGACCACGGTCGGTAGCGCCAGTATCTGTGCCAGATCCGCAATGGTAAAGAGCCGTCGATTTAAGGGTACCAGCCATCCGCCGGCCCCCTCCACCAGCAGAAAATCACAAGCGCCGCGCCAATAGTTAATTGCGGACGCCAGGCGATTCCAATCCGGCTCACGATTCTCAATTTGTGCCGCGACATGGGGCGAAACCGGGGCGGCAAATCGGATGGGGCTTATCGCCCGCATGATGTCTTCATTGGCGGTATCCAGCCCGGCCATGGTCGCAGCCAATACGGCATCGGGTGAGAGCAAATCATCATCGGTGAGGTGCTTACCATTACCGCGATTCGGATTTTTGGGACACCCTGACGCGATAGCTTTGCACACTCCTACCCGGATATTTAAACGTCGAAACGCCCCCGCCAGCGCCCCGGTCACTGTCGTTTTTCCAATATCGGTATTCGTGCCGGTAATAAACAGCCCGGGCCTGCCGAATGCAGAGAGGATTTTATTTGGATGAACAGGCACACTTAATTCATGGGTTTCATTGAATTTATCTGTTTTCATGACGATTGCATCTCCTGCTTGCGGCCAATGACCGTTTCCACCCTGGCTATGGATTCTACAACAATTTCCGTCATGCGATGAATACTTTGTGCCTTAGCGGCTAACGGCGGCATGAGCACCAGCGTGTCCGCCAGGGGCCGTAATATCAGTCCCTTTTCACGCATGGACACGCACAATTCGCCCCCAATGCGCCAATGATAATCAAAGCGCGATCCGGGTCGGCGATCCGGTACAATATCTATTGCCGCCACCAGGCCCACCTGCCGGATGTCTCCCACATTCGGATGGTCGCGTAGCGGGGCCAGGCCGTCAGCCATAACAGCGGCGATCTCCCGTGCATGATCCAGCGTATGGGCCGATTGCATTAAATCCAGGGAGGCCAAGGCCACAGCGCAGGCCAGCGGATGGCCGGTGTACGTATGGCCATGAAAAAACGTTTTACCCTCCTGCGGGTGGGCGTAAAAGGCATCGAAGATTTTATCCGTGGTCAACGTGGCCCCCAGAGGCATATATCCGGCGGTAAGGCCTTTGGAAATGCACAACAAATCCGGTGTGATATGTTCATGTTCGCAGGCAAACATCTTGCCCGTGCGCCCAAACCCGGTCATCACTTCATCACAAATCAGCAGCACGTCATGCTTATCCGCCAATTGCCGCAATGCCTTAAGTGTGCCGGGCGGATGCATCAGCATTCCCCCCGCCCCCTGCACCAGCGGCTCAAGCACGATGGCGGCGTATTGCCCGGGATGCTGCGCGAAAAGTTTTTCGATATCCGCCCGCCAATGAAGATTTCCGGCCTGCGCTTGAGACTCAATCGCGGGTTTAATGGCCGCGTTGGTGCCGGCAAAGGGTGGCAACAGCGGCGGAGCAATGCGATCCACGGGGAAGCAAAGCGGCTCATACACCTGGTGAAACGCCGGGATACCGCCAAGAGCGACGGCACCCAGAGTATCACCATGATAGGCATCACGCAGGGAAACAAATCGACTTTTTTCCGGTTGCCCGCTATTTACCCAGTATTGATAGGCCATCTTGCAAGCCACTTCCACCGCAGTGCTGCCATTGTCCGAGTAAAACACACGCGACAATCCCGCCGGGGCGATTTCCACCAGTCGTTTAGCCAGCACGATGCTGGGTACATTACATAATCCCAACAGCGTGGTATGGGCGATTTTATCAAGCTGCCGCCGAACTGCCTGATCCAGTTCCGGAACATGGTGCCCATGCACATTGCACCATAATGATGATACCCCATCAATATAGCGGCGGCCCTGTGTATCAAAGAGAAATTCATCCTGGCCGCGTTCAATAATCGGAGGGTCGGATTTTTCCATCCAGGCTTTCATCGGTGTAAACGGGTGCCAGAGATATTGGCGGTCCCACTGAATAAGTGTTTGCGTATCGGGTTGGTTCATCATAGTGATTATAATAGCATGTGGAGATGGTTATGGATTACTTTACAGGGCAATTCGCCCCCGTACATGGCCCCGACGGGAATCGCGCGGCATGGTCCGACACACTGGAAGACCGCCGTCGACGCCATGACATGGTGCGCCAACAGATTTTAGCCCGCGGGATTCGCCGGCCGCGCTTAATCCGCGCCATGGCACGGTTGCCGCGGCACTTTTTTACCCACAACCACCAGCGTCTGTCGGCCTACGATGATCACGCGTTGCCTTCAGATTATGGTCAAACCATCAGCCAACCGCTGATCGTGGCGGTCATGACCGCCGCACTTGATGCACGCCCGCAGCAGCGAATCCTGGAGATCGGCACGGGCACAGGCTATCAGACGGCATTACTTGCCATGCTGTATGCTCAGGTATTTACCGTGGAATGTATTTCCCAGTTATCTATTGCCGCGCAGGAGCGATTGCGGCGACTGGGATTTGACAACATTTCTTTTTCCATCGGCGATGGCTCCAAGGGCTGGGAAGCACATGGAAAGTTCGACGGTATCGTGGTAACCGCGGCTACGGCAGAGGTTCCGAAACCCCTGATTGCCCAACTGGCCGATGGCGGCAGATTGATTATCCCCATTGGGAAGCAGAATCTGCAAATGCTTAAACAGTTTGAGCGATGCGGACAGGAAATTCGATGCAAAGATATGTTGGAGTGCCGCTTCGTGCCATTGGTGGGAGAATAGGGAATGTATTTCCTGAGCTATCCGCGCGTTCCGCTTGGCATTTTCCCTGGAACCTCCAACCCTTTACCCGCGGAAGGTTCCTATTACCTGACTGGTCAAGCTGACCGACCGGGCGGGTGAACGGAAGCGGCTGTCGGCCTTTCCCGCGGAGATAGCCGCCTGGAGTTCCTTCACCCGGATTTGGGCAGCGTCCATTTTGGGATAGCGCACTTCCCGGAAACCGGTAACTGATTCCGGAGCCATGAGAATATCCAGCCACAGATTATAAAGCCACGGCTCGTGGAGTTCACAGGTATCCACCAGCCGGGTGTACCATTCCCGGAAGGCCTTTTCACGGGCATGCCAGGCGGGCATGAGCGTGCGCAACCAGCGGCAGTGGCGCAACACGCGCATCTGCCAGTCATAGCCTTTGACATGGAATCGGAGCTTAAATCCGGCGATATCAAATTCCGGTCGATTCAAATGGACATATTTAATTTTATCCCCATTGGCGGGATTCACATTATACCGGCGGCGATCGCGGCGATATTTTTCCGGACTCGTGTACATCATAGCGACGTACACTTCATCTTTGATCATCATCACTTTGGCTAAATTCCATATCACCGCCCGCGTCACGGCAAAATTTCGCGCAACGTTATCCTGCTGATAGGTTTTTACCACGCGTGAAGCGTAGCCGCGGGCATAAGGCAACGCGCCCCATTGAATGGCGTCAAACAATCGAATGACATAATCCCGCTTGGGACTATCTTCCAACTGCGGCATTTGCTGGAGCGTTTCGCGGCATATCCGCCGATATTCATCGGCATTGCGCTTACCCCAGATGGAGCTGACCATCAAAATGTTGGCCTTGCGTTCAATGGCCTGATCCACGGTTTCCACTTCGCGCGGGGCGGCAACACCGAAAAGGTCCGGTCTAAGAACAATCTTCCGGCCGATGTTAAAGGCGCGATAGTTGCGTTCAAATTCGCGGCGAACCGCATGGCGAATGGCCCAGGTAATGCTCTTGTAGGAAACCGGAATGAACCCCAACTGATACGCGACGCCCAGCATCATAATGTTGGCATAAAGCTTGGAATCCAACAGGCGCTCGCATAAATCACCTACATTAAAGCTGAAGAACTGCCCCGGCTTACATTGGGCTTTAATCATTTCTGCAAGTTGTTCCGGGGAGAAATCCTCCCGGCCCAGCAGGGTCAGAATGGTGGGGGTTTTTCCGGTGTTAATCACCGCGTGCGTGTATTTGGGCGAAGCCACGCGCAGATTGTCCTTTGGCGAAATGGCGCGAGCCGCCTCCAGAGCATCAACGCCAATGAGCAGGTCCGCCTTGCCATAGGGCGTAATGGCTGAGCCTTGCACGCTTTGGCGGGCGAAAAGCAACTGGCTGAACACGCCGCCATTCCGAATGGCCAGACCCTTTTTATCCACAAAGGCGATCTGATGGCCTTCTTTATGGCCTGCGCGCACCAGAATTTCACCGGCCACGCCGATGCCCATACCGCCCACACCGGCCAGATAGCAGCGCCAGTGTTCACCCATTTTCATCATCGGCGGTTCGGGCATTCCGGTGAGGTCCACCACTTCATCCGGCATGCGCGGCGGGCGTTTGCGCGTAACAATAACCTGCTCAAAACTGGGACAGGCATCAATCCGGGAACAGGCGGCATCATTGACGCACGTGGTAAAGTCCGTCTGGATTTTTGGGCCGTAGTCGGTCTGGGAAACTTTCAGCGCGGGGCAACCGGTCTGCTTGGTGCATTCCAGGCAGTATTCACAGACTTCATCGGTGATGTTCATGTAGGCTTTGGAACGGATAAAGCCATGCTCTTTTTTTTCCTGCACTTCGGCGCGATGCTTGCGGCGATTAAAGGTAATACCGCACTCTTTATCCGCGATGATGATCTTGACGCCATCCTGGAGAATCACTGATTCCAGCAGGTCTTTATATTTATCCCGTTCAGCGGGGTTCACGCGAAAAACCCGGGCCTGCGGCTCATCGCGGCCATCTTTGCCTTTAATCCGCAGCGTACCAGCCGCATCAGGAATTAAAGAGCGCACGATGCGTTCAATATCATGAGCCAAAACCGTTGATCCGGTAATATCTTCGTGGAGTGTCGGGTTGGGCTGATGCCCGGTCATGGCGGTGGTGCCATTTTCCAGAATGATGTAGGTTATGTCCTGTCCCTGATTAATCGAATTTCCAATCGCCAATTGGCCGGAGTGGAAAAACGTGCCATCCCCCATGAACACAATTTGCTTATTGGTAATAAACGGATCGACTCCACCGCCGGTAGCGCCGCCCAGCCCCATACCGCTGTAATTGTGCATCAGCGGCTTATTTGGCTCAAACATCATCATGGTATAACAGCCGGTATCACCATGGGCCACAAGGTCCATCGGTGGCTTGCCGTAGCGTTGCTGCATGTATTGGGCATTGAGAAAGTTACCGCGAATTTCCAGCAAGGCGCTGGAAGAGTCTCGATGCGGACAACCCGGGCAATACGCGGGCGTGCGAACCGCTACATCCACCTTGGAACTGTTGGCCATGGCGATGGTTTCCAATTCTTCGGTCAACCGGCCGTTGGAAAGTTCGTAAGGTATATTGGGTGTATCACGCAAAAAGCCCGTAAGCAATTCAATAAGGATCGACGGATGCAAGCCTCGAGTCGCGGGAATGCCGGGGCGATTATTGGGAAATACTTTACCCCAAATCTGCGCGCCGGCGGCGGGATTCTCCGGCTCAAGCTGGCGCAACTGCGATAGATGATCCGCGACTTGCCGCTCTATAAAACTGCGCCGCTCTTCCACGACAATAATACGCTCGCACATTTCCGCGAGTTGATTTACCAGCGAGGTATCGACTGGATAACTGATCGCCAGCTTAAGCATGGGAAACTGCCCCAGGAGTCCCATTTCCTGCAGAGCATGCACCAGCAGCATGTGCGAAGGCCCGGAAGAGATAAACCCTACCGGAGCCTTTTGGGACCTGCCACCGCGCCAGGTGCGTTCAATCGGATAGAGAATTCGCGATAATCCCAGTTGCCGACAGCGGGCCAGAAGTGCCGCAAAACGGTCATCAAACGTCAGTTCCTGCCGCCAGCTACGGGGCGGAAGCAGCACGGTTGTTTCCACGGGAATTTTCCCGGTTTCAATGGCAATACGATCCTTGGTGCTGACGGTGGGCCAATGATTGGGCCGGCATTCCACCGTACCGCCGCCATCCGCAATCGCCACCGTGACCATCATGCCAATGTACAGTTTAGAGGCTACCGATAGATCAAACCCGTGCGGAACCCAATCTTTAAGTTCCTGAGAAGTGGCAGGTTCCAGTACCGGCACACGCAAATGCTCAAATAGAAACCGCGAATCGGCCGGGACTTGCGTGGAATCGCTCCAGGGATCATCGCCGGAAACAATCATCGCTCCGCCGCTGGGATGGGGTATTCCAGATAAATTGCCCAACGCCAGAGCATCCGCAGCCACGTGCAAGCCGACGGATTTGAACACCGCAATTCCCTTCACGCCAACCATTTGAGCGCCGTTGAGCATGGCGACGCTGATGGCCTCATTGTTGGCCATTTTGGTGCAAACACCTTTTTCCTTCAGCAATGCGGCAATATCGTGACAAGAATCAAAGAACCCCGCCAAAGGCGAGCCGGGATACCCCGTCAGCAGCGCAACGCCGCCTGGAGTCTCCAGGCAGCCTTTCAGAATCAATTCGGCTCCGCCGAAGATTTCCGAGCCTGACTCAATCTGAAAACGTGGATCAATCTTCATCATTTAATCCGCTGTGAACCACTACAAACCACGACCGATGCCCTCAAGCCATCGGCTCCCTCCGCCCGTTCCCAATCGGACCTTATTATACCCGTTACCGGGTCATATAACCAGAAAACGCCATCAATATTCCACAGCGCATGCGCCAAGACTCTTGGCCTTCACTGCCTTCAGGATCAATGTTCCACAGCCCTACGCCGCAGGAACGCCATTAAGGGTTAAACGGATAAGAGATGCTCGTATTGCCGGTGCCCTTGGCAGGTACTGTCCTTCAGGCTTGCGCCCGTGAAGCCCTGCGGCGCAAGGGTAGCATCAGCAAACTGCTGGTGCCGACCAGCAATAGACTTAACATGCCAGGTTCCGGTACCGGTGTGGTGGAATCGGCATAGTTGAAATTGCTGATGGTCTGCTGATAGGCAGTTCCCGGAGTACTTCCGGTTTTCCCTTCAAAGCCGAAGTTGGTGCCGGCCCCCAGCGTTGTTGCAAGGTCGATATTAAATGTAAAGACTTGCTGTTGCCCGGTAGACGTGCTGATTATTTCCTGCAAACTTGTCGTGGTGGGGTCGTAACTTAGCGCTACGCCAACAATCGAGCCAGTGTAGAGAAAATTGGTGGTAATGGTGTACTGCCCTTGCGATGGCGTGGAATTTGTGCTTCCGCCTCCACCACTTCCAGCGCCTCCAGTGCCACCGATAATGCTGCCGCCGCCACCGCCGCCAGCACTGCCCGTGCTGTTGGAGGAACCGTAATAACTGATATTGCTGGCATACGGATTAATAGTGAACTCCAAGCCCGGCGTGGAGGAAGAACCACTGGTTAGAAAAAAATTGGCCAACGTGCCATTTAACGCCGCCGGAGGTGTAGTGGTATTCGAGGAAATGCCGGCCCCACTGACACCATAATCAAACGAAATTGAAAATGGGTTGGCGGTGGAAAACGAATCGTTCGATAAAAAAATATTATCTTCCGACGCGGGCAGATCAGCCGTGGTGCTGGTAGTAATATTGAACGCCTGTCCGGCTAACCCACCAGCGCCCGAACCGTTGTTAGAAAAGCCACCCAAATCACCGGGCGGAACGGCTGTCGCCTGGGCCGCGACAGCACCAGCCACCGTCGCCGCCGCAAATATCGCACTAAAAATTAAACCGCCATGTTTCAAAACTATTTTTGACAATGTCATAATTCATATCCCCATAACCTAACGGCAGAACCGTTGTCCCGCCCCGGAAACCCGTCCGAGTCAATCACCACGTTGCAAAAGTTCCAACCGGCAATCGCGATGCCTTCCGCACGGCGACTGCCCTTAGGAGCCTGTCCGAGTATTGGCCGGGCACGTGCCATCCCACCCAATTCGGTAGAGACACTATTCCCAACGTCTCACCGAGCTAATGGTTGCATCACACCGGCATCACCCAGCCTGTTGACCGCACCCCCTGTGCCGTCAACTATTCAACCTGTGCCCTCAGGCACGCCGCTTTGGCAACAGCAATATTCCCAGGCCGGCCAAAGCCATGAGGGTCAGCGCTGCCGGTTCCGGCACGGCAACCGTAATTGATCCCTGATGTGTCGGGCTAACGACAGCCGGGAAGCCAAATTGCGGCACTGGATTAAAGGTTCGCACATAATATGGCGCGTTTTCCGGCACGGAATAATCAAAAGGTGCCGCCCCTGATTGTTTGGCTCCGCCAAATAATTCCGAGATAAATTCCTGATTATCATCCACCTGCACCAACTGCCCACCGGTGATAAAATCCGGCACCGCCGATTTATTACCACCTTCAGTTACCACAAACATCGAGAGCTTTTCATTGAGGACATTAGCCTCTTCCGGAGTCACAGCACCGCCGGTTTGTGCGGAATAACCGCTGTTACCGGAGTTGGAAAAGCTTGCCCCGCCAGAGCCAATAGCCCAAAATGATTTGGCATCTACCCCGGAATTCATCAGTGCCGCGGGGCCGTTGTCGCTGAACGTCACCACGCTGGTCGTTGATGCGTTAGCCACCGACGCCGCGCCTGCCGCCGCCAATGCCGCAATGGAAAATAAACCTGCTAACGATAAACTGGTGTACTGCATAAAAACTTCTCTCTTTCCCGAATCCCTAACTTACTTCCGGCGGACACCCGCAAAGGGTTTCCAAAAAAACCGGCGAATTTCGTTGAAGGTGCACTATTTCAGAAATTGCTCTTTACGCCTACCGGCGTCGCAGTGCAAAAGCGCTCGCACCGGAGCATCCATCAACTTACCAATATTTGAGCATAGGAACTTCACCGGCGCGAGTCAATAAAAAGATTCCTGAATTTGCATTTTTTCCCCACAAAATGGCGTTATCACACGTTCGGAACGTCTTATAACTGTCTTCTATCGCTTTTGCAGAAATTTAGTGCGATTTCGGGGTCAGTATCATGATCATCCGACGGCCTTCAAGTTTGGGATCACGTTCAGTTTTACAAACGTCGTCCAAGTCAGCGCGAATCTTGTCCAGAACGACCCGCCCCAAATCCACATGCGCCATCTCGCGGCCACGGAACATCAGATTGAACTGAACTTTGTGGCCGTCTTCCAGAAACTTGCGAGCCTTGTTCATTGTGGTGTCGCGGTCATGGGCGTCAATTTTAACGCTGCGAATGCGCAGCTCTTTTAACTGCGTAACATGCGAACCGGCGTGCGACTTCTGTTCTTTTTTTCGCTGTTTATATTTCCATTTGCCGTAGTCCATCACGCGGCAAACTGGAGGCTTATCCATGGGAGAAACTTCAACGAGATCCAATCCCGCCTCCCGCGCGAGGCGCAAAGCCTCAAGCAGCGGGATAATGCCCACTTGATCGTCATTTTCGCTAATCAGGCGAACCGGAGATATGCGAATCTGTTCGTTGCAACGCAAACCGTGATGGCTAATAGTCAGTGCTCCTGAAAACCCCTGCCGGTGGCTGTATGGCCCCAAGCATAAAACAATGGTTATTTGTACCGTATTATGGCCCCAGAGTCAAAAGTAATGCGATTTTTTAATTTTTTCACCCTTTGTGTTATAAACAAAGGGGTTGCGGATACGTATAATAGCCGCAATGAGTTTGCCTGGGCCGGCTTCCGACAAGGCGTTTGCGGTGCGGCCCGGCTGGCTATAGTGCTATGTAAAGGAAGGTTTTATGGGTCAGTTTTTTAATTCTCCGGGGTCTGGGTACAACGATTCGCTGGTGCCCGGCGTGCGGTCCGACACGTTGGAACAGCGGCATTTTATGAGCCGGGTGTTCGGATGGATGACAGTCGGTCTTCTGATTACCGGAATTGTGGCGTTACTTGTTTCAGAGAACACCAAATTTGTTGACAGTCTTGCGAATGGCGGATTCTGGATCGTGATGATCGCGCAATTCGGCCTGGTTATATGGTTTAGCGCGGGTTTAAACCGTATGAGCGCCGGGTTGGCCACGCTGCTTTTTATGGCCTACAGCGCCATGACGGGGCTGACATTTTCCATCCTCTTTCTGATTTACACCCAGGCGTCAATTGCTTCAACATTTTTTATTACCGCCGGCACGTTCGGCTCCATGGCCTTATATGGCTACGTCACCAAGCGCGATTTAACCGGCTTGGGGCATTATGCGGGTATGGCGCTGTGGGGTGTGATTATCGCCATGATCGCCAATTGGTTCATGCATAGTTCCGGATTGCAATCGCTGATTAACGTGGTGGGCGTCCTGGTGTTTGTCGCACTGACCGCCTACGACGTTCAGAAGGCCAAGTTTATGTACCTGGCCGGTCCCGACGGGAGCCAAGTGAGTCAAAAAGCGGCCGTCAGCGCTGCGTTTAATTTATATCTGGACTTCATTAATCTGTTCCTGTTCCTGCTGATGATGTTCGGAAATCAACGCGATTAATTTCCCGCGACAACCGTGATCCGCGGCAGTGACTGAATAAATCCGGGGCCGGCGTCAGCCGGCCCTTTTTTTTTGCTCCCGAAGACTCCAGAGAACTCAAAAGGCTCTCAAAAAGAACTCATAACTTGCCGTGCAGCGCATCAACGGGTAATCTCAAGGACATGCAGACAGTCATGGCCGCTGAAGATGTTGCACAGACGGTAAGACAGATTTCTCAACAGATTCTGGCCGCTGGTGAACTCATGTCCGACGCTCCGCTGGCACTCGTGGGCATACGCCGGCGCGGTGAAATACTGGCCCAGCGAATTGCCGCAGCCATTTATGCGCAAACCGGGCGGAATCCTGATGTGGGGGCACTGGATATTACCATGTATCGCGACGATGTTGTGGGGAATCGATCCATCATTATTCCCATGGGAACGGAAATGAATTTCCGCATTGACGATCGTGCCGTGCTGCTGCTGGATGATGTGTTGCACACGGGCCGAAGCGTGCGGGCCGCTCTGGATGCTCTGGTGGATTTTGGCAGGCCGCGGTTTATCCGTCTGGCGGTGCTGGTGGATCGCGGAGGAAGAGAGTATCCAATTTCCGCGGATTTTGTCGGACGCCGGCTGGAAATTCCTGATGAATCCCGCGTGCGCGTGAGTTTGAAGCCCATTGATTCTGATGATGCCGTGGTGGTGAATTCCGTATCCCCCGCCACTGCAGGAGATCGCTTATGACATCAAGTCCGATCTGGACGCGCCCGCATCTTCTGACACTGGAATCGCTTTCCAGCCAGGAAATTATGGCGGTACTGGATACTGCCGAGGCCCTGAAGGAAGTTTCCACGCGCAGTATCAAAAAAGTGCCGGCCTTGCGCGGCAAGGTGGTGGTCAATCTTTTTTTTGAAGATTCCACCCGCACCAGAACCAGCTTCCGTCTGGCGGCACAACGCATGAGCGCCGACGTGGTGGATTTCTCCGTTTCCACCAGTTCGGTCAGCAAAGGGGAAACGCTCATCGATACCGCCCGCAGCATTGTGGCCATGGGCGTGGATGCCATTATTATCCGTCATCGCAGCAGCGGTGCCCCCGAGGTGCTTAGCCGCACGGTGCAATGCAGTGTTATTAACGCCGGTGACGGCAGCCATGAACATCCCACGCAGGGGCTGCTGGACTTATTTACCATGCGGGAAGCCTGCCAGCGGCGCGGTAAAAACATCAGTGATCTGCACGTGGCCATCGTCGGTGACATCGCCAATTCCCGCGTGGCCCGCAGCAATCTCTGGGCATTAACCAAACTGGGCGCAAAAGTCACGCTGGTGGGTCCCACCACGCTTTGCCCATCGGCCTTCGCGGAGTTCGGCGTGCGGGTCACGCATGATTTCGACTCCATCCTCGGTGAAGTGGATGTCATTAACATGTTGCGCGTGCAGTTTGAGCGACTGACCAGCGCGGCATTCCCCAGCGTGCGCGAATACAGCCGATATTTCGGCTTAAATGATGAACGCTTAAAGCGCTGTCGCCCCGATGTGCTGGTGCTGCACCCCGGCCCGATGAACCGGGGATTGGAAATCACCAGCGCCGTGGCGGATGGTGAAAAATCCGCGATTCTACGGCAGGTCAGCAACGGCCTGGCGGTCCGAATGGCCGTGCTGTATTTGTGCATTGGTGCCGGGCAGTTCAGGGAATAGTAACTTATCAAGGAATTGATCAACCATGGGTAATTGCAGCATTACAGCGGTGAAAGGTTTCCTCGCCGGAGCCATGCACTGCGGCATTAAGCAATCCGGCAAGCCCGATTTAGCCATGCTGGTCAGCCGCGTTCCGGCCACGGCGGCTGCGGTGTTCACCACCAATAAAGTCGTTGGCGCACCAATCGTAGTGGGCCGGGAGCATATTCGCGGCGGCAACATAAGCGCGTGCATCATCAACAGTGGCTGCGCCAACGTCTGCACCGGAGAGCGCGGTCTGGCGGATGCGCGGGAAATGTGTGAACGCACCGCCGCAATTCTCACAAGTCGCGGCATGGTTATGCAAACGCGCAACGTGCTGCCCTCAAGCACGGGCGTAATTGGGCACTTTCTGCCGATGGAAATAATTCGCTCAGGAATTGACAGCTTGGCATTATACATCGGAGACTCTGCCGAGCACGGCGAAGCCTTTGCCAATGGCATTCTCACGACTGATCTAAAAACTAAAACTGCGTTTACGCAATTTAAATCAGGCCGCCGGACCATCACTCTGGCGGGCTGCTGCAAAGGGTCGGGCATGATTGCGCCGAATATGGCCACCATGCTGGCCTATGTCGCCACCGATGCCGCCATCAGCCCATCCGCCCTTCGCGCCGCCGTAAGATATACCGCCGACAGCACGTTTAATTGTGTCACGGTGGATCAGCATACCAGCACCAGCGATACCTTTGCGGTGTTGGCCAATGGGATGGCGGAAAACCCGCGCATTGAACCTGGAACACAGCCATGGCGTACCTTTTCTCGCGCCTTGGAAGAGCTATGCGATTCTCTGGCCCGGCAAATCGCCGCTGATGGCGAAGGTGCGACAAAACTTGTCACGGTGCGCGTTCTTGGTGCCGCCACAGACGCCGACGCCCGGCGCGCCGCAATGGCCATCGCCAACAGCCCTCTGGTGAAAACGGCTATTCACGGCGGCGATCCGAACTGGGGTCGTTTTGTCAGTGCCGCCGGATATAGCGGAGCTAAAATGAATCCTGATAAAGCGCAGTGCCAGGTGGGAACAATAACAGTGTTTCGTAATGGCCAACCCACCGACGCTTCATTAGCCGAGATTCAAGCCGCCATGCGGCAATCCGAAGTCAATATTACGCTGAACCTCGGTGCGGGCGGCAAAGGCACCTGCCGGGTGTACACCTGCGACTTATCACGTGAATACATCGCCATCAATGCGGACTATCACACGTAACATCAGCAATAGCGGAAGTCCCTCTTCTCCGTGGCGACGGTTCAGCCCCTACGCCTGGAAACGGCAATATTTACACCGCCGCCGTTACCCACCGGTTTTTGGATAGTTCCGGGCCACATAATCAATAAGTTGCACCACCAGCGCCGTCCAACCGGTTTGATGCGAGGCACCGATTCCAGCGCCATTATCGCCCTGAAAGTATTCATGAAATAAGATAAAATCTTTCCATAATGGATTATCTTGGAACATGCTCTGGCCGCCAAATACCGGACGGTGTCCCTTGTCATCCCGCATAAAAATAGAAATCATACGACGCGCGAGTTCTTCCGATAGCTGCAAAAGATTGATCTCCTCGCCCGGCTTACCGGGCGAAGCCACTTTAAGGGATTCGCCATAAAAGCGATTGTAAGTTCGCAAGGCGGTGATCAGCAAATAGTTCGTCGGAAACCAGATGGGACCGCGCCAATTGGAATTGCCGCCGAAAGCGCCATCGCGTGATTCCGCCGGTTCATATTGCACAACACGTTCAATACCATCAATGCGCATGCGATAGGGGTCGTTGAGGTAATGGCGCGACAATGATCGAAGTCCATATTGTGAAAGAAATTCATTTTCATCCACCACCCGAGCCAGCGCCCGCTTCAGCCGCTCACCGTGACAAATACTTAACAGACATTGAGAACCGTCGGCACTCCATGTGCAACCCACCGTCCGGTCTTTGACCTGTTGTCGAAATTCTTCAGATTCCAGACGATCTTTTATGGCGGGCAGATTTTCAATCCACTTTTTCTCCAGCACTTGCGCGGCATACAGGGGAGTCAGCCCCACATTGGATCGCAGCCGCAGGGGCACCCGCTGTCCCCCCGCCATGGTGATTTTGTCATAATAAAATCCGTCCTGTTCATCCCACAATCCTTCCCCGGCCCGCATGGAGCCATTAATCGCCTTGGATATCGCCAGAAAATGATCAAAAAACTTTACCGCCAAATGGCTGTAAACCGGATCATACTGCGCCAATTCCAGGCCGATCATCATCATGTTCAGGCAAAATAGCCCCATCCAACCGGTGGCATCCGCCTGTTCGAGTTTCTCGCCGTCAGGGAGTTTTTCACTGCGGTCAAACAGCGATATATTATCCAGGCCCAGAAAACCACCTTCAAATACGTTCTGGCCCCGACTATCCTTGCGATTGACCCACCAGACAAAATTCAACAGCAGCTTGTGATAGACCCGCTCCAGAAAAGCCCGGTCGCCTTCGCCGTGATTGGCCCGTTTTTCCTTGTTGTACACGCGCCAGGCCGCCAACGCCTGCACCGGCGGATTCACATCACCAAACGCCCATTCATAACTGGGCAACTGCCCGGAAAGATTCTGAAACCGTTCCGAACAGACCAGTTCCAACTGGCTTTTAGCCATATCAATATCAACATAGCATAAGGTCAGACAGTGGAAGGCCCAATCCCAGGCGGCAAACCACGGATATTCCCATTTATCCGGCATGACAATAACATCGTGCGCTTTAACGCGCCGCCAGGCGCTGTTGCGACCGCCCAGACGCTGCGCCGGCGCGGGGAAATCGCCGTCACCTTTCAACCATTGTCGCACGTCATAGTTATAAAATTGTTTGCTCCACAAAACGCCGGAGATGGCCATGCGTTGAATCTGCCGATATTGCGCATCGCAGGTTTTGGGAAGCATCTCAGCGTAGAACGCATCGGCCTCCGCGATTCGCCGGTCAAAGACGTCATTGAAACCTTTAAAAGGCTCGGCAAGTTCCCCTTTGACCAGCACCACTTCCACCACCTGCGTTTCTCCCGGTGCCAGGTGCCAGTGGTAATGCGTGGCGGCTTTGGTGCCAAACGGTTGCTGATGCACCCTCGTATGATGCCCCTCCACCAGATATTCATGAAACGCATCCTTGACGGCCGGATGCGTGTTGGGCACGCCATACAGCTTCTGCCGATTGGTTTCATTAAACGTAAAGAGCGTTTCCATCACATTACGGCAATAAAGATGATATCGGCCCAGTTCTGGATGCTCCGCCCGCAGAACAACATCGCCGGAATCAGCGGGGCCTTGCAATCGGATCACCGGTTCTTTTCCAGCCTGCGCATCCCAGGACCAGGTATTACGAAACCAGAGCGTCGGCAGAACATGCAGATCAGCCGCCTCCGCGCCGCAATTTTTCACCGCGCAGCGAAAAAGAATGTGGTGCGTGTCCGCCTTGGCGTATTGAATCTGAATATCAAAAAAAGCGTTATCGGAAAAGACGCCTGTATCCACCAGTTCATATTCCGGCTGATTGCGATCACGATGGCGATTTATTTCGAGAAGTTCCCGGTAGGGAAAGGCCGCATGAGGGTAGCGGTAAGTCATTTTCATATAGGCGTGTGATGGGGTATTGTCCTGATAAAACCAGTATTCTTTTACGTCTTCACCATGATTACCCTCCGCATTGGTCAGGCCGAACATGCGTTCCTTCAGGATCGGATCATGGCCATTCCAAAATGCGGGCGCAAAACAGAGGAGTTGCTGATCATCACTGATTCCCCCGATGCCGTCTTCGCTCCAGCGGTAGGCTCTACTACGGGCCATGTCATGCGTGAAGTAATTCCAGGCGTTACCATCGGCGGAATAATCTTCGCGCACGGTTCCCCACGCCCGCTCCGCCAAATAAGGTCCCCATGCGCGCCAGAGCGGTGCCGTTTTCCCGTCGGTGATGCGAAGTTGCTCAGCTGTATGGTCGCCCCGGGATGGTGATGAATTTGCCGCATTGCCCATGACAGGTCTCCAGTATTAAGTTCCTTGAAACGCAGACGGTGCCCCAAAGTGATTCCGCCAGAGGTTCAAGCCATCTCCTTCATAACGACTTTGCACAAAAATTGCCAGCAATTGTGACAACTTTTCACGACAACACGCGGCGGTTATCACGGGCTTCGGGATGCTTCAGTGAAGACCATCGCGAAACCCGGCAGAGGGTCACTTATTAAGTTTCGCCAGAGATTCATAATATTGCCGCACCAGAGATTTGTACTGCGGCAACGTTTGATGTCGCAGGGCATTGAGAATCATGTTGCGTTCCCGCGGCGGCAAATTACCCCATTGTCGCTTATTGGAATTAAATGCTTTCAAATCCCCGGGGTTCATTACCCCACCGCCGGGAATGTATGAATTTTTTGCCGCCTGGCTCGGTGTCATGGGCGAACTATTGGCCCCGCGGGATTGCTGCATGGACATGGACTGCTGTTGCTGCGATTTCCGATTCTGCCGGCCCGAGCTTTTTCCCTGCGATTGTTCGGCAATTTTAATAAGCTCGTTGAGTCGGGCAATAATGCGTTTTTGCACCGCCTGCGTCTTAACCCCGGCGTTCGCCGATTTGAGCCGCCGGGCGCTGGTATTCATGCCTTTGAGCACATCTTGAAGTTCCGCATTGATCTGCTGCTGCGACGGCTGCGATCCGGCACTATTGTGCTTCACCCAGGGCCAACCCATCATATTAAATTCTGATTGGCGGCTAAGCACGCCCCCCGGCGGAACCACGGTTGTCGCGTCTTGCTGATCCGCCGATGCGCCAGGCCCGCGCACCGGTTTGCCAATATGAAATGGCAGAATCAGCGGTGCCTGCCCACCGGGTCCTCCGCCATCAGCCGGAAAAGCTCCGATGGCCGAAGACGCGTTAATAATCCCCAGCGCCACCAGCAGGGATAATGCGCACCAGACCGCTTTCCGCCTGCCATTCCACATGTTTAACGCTTGGCGCATGGGCATTACCTCAAATCCTGGGAGCCTGTCCGATTACTCTGACACGCTCCCGGGCTTCATTATACCCAAATTACCCTGTGCAGGGATACGTAAGAAAAGCCTGTCAAAGCTTTAGTGCCATCACGCCTGCCAATGAGGATCCTCATTTGCGGGCCAACCCGCACTAATCGCAATATTTTTCCAGATATTCCAGCATCAGATGCAGCACTACCTCATGCGCTTCCTGTATCGCCGCGGTTCGCGAACTGTTAATCACCAGAGCCTGATCGCAATGGGCCAGATTTTTCCCGCCCCCTTTCCCCAATAGTCCAATGACCTTTCCCCCCCGCTGCCGCATGATCTGGCAGGCACGGATGAGATTTTCACTATTGCCACTGCTGGAAAATACCACCAGCACATCGCCACTTTGCGCGAAAGCCTCCACCTGCCGGGAAAATACGCTCCCGAAATCCCAGTCATTGGCGATACATGTTAATGCGGTGCCATCCGCCGCCAGACAAATGGCGGGCAAGGCCCTGCGATCCGCACGAGAATAGCGACCGGTTAATTCTTCCGCCAGATGCAAAGCCGCGGCAGCCGATCCGCCATTGCCGGCGGTCAGCAATTTTTTTCCGTTCAGCAAAGCGGATGTCACCATTTCAGCAATCGTCGTAATCTGCGGCAGTTGCCTGGATAATTCTCCAATAACACGTGAAGAATCTTCCACGCACGCCAGCATCCAGTGATGATTATTTGACACATCAACTCCGTTGCACAAACACTTTATTCGGCAATTATTTACGCGTTCAGGGCTTCAATTTCTTCCGGACGCAATTTCAGCCTGCAGGCTTTCGCTGAATCCTCAATACTTTGCCTGCGACTGGCTCCAGGCAGAGCAATGACCTGCGGCCCCTTGGAAAGCAGCCACGCCAGGACCACCTGATAAATGGAGACATGATGCGACGCGGCTATACTTTCCAGCAAAGGCTCAAATAGCCCCAGTGTCTTGGCCCCCCCGATGCCGTTAAGCGGGCTCCACGCGAGAAAAGCCAGATTTTTCGCTTGGGTATATGCCAATACACCATCGGTTTCCGGATCGCGATGTTTCCGGGAATATTGATTTTGCACGCTGACAATATCCACGACGGCTTCGGCCGCTTCCAACTCCATAACCGAAAAGTTGCTCACACCGATAAAACGGATTTTTCCCTCCTGCTGCAATTTTTTCAAACAGCCCATACTTTCCGCCACCGGATATTTGGGGTCAATGCGATGATATTGATACAGGGTGATACACGACGTGCGAAGATTTTTCAGGGAGGCTTCGCAGGCCGCCCGCAGATGCTGCGGTGATCCGTCCCGTTCCCACCGCCCGCCCGGGCGCACCAATCCGCCCTTGGTGGCCACCACCAGCCCATCCCGCTTTGCCGCGGGTAATTCCGCAAGCGCTTTGCCGATCAGGCGTTCATTATGCCCCGGCTCCGAATCATCCAGGCAGTAGCTGTCCGCGGTATCAAGAAGTGTTATGCCACAGTCCACAGCATGATGAATCACGCCAATGGACTCCTGCTCCGACGGACGCGTGGCCGGTACCGACATCGGCATGCAGCCAAGTCCCACACAACTGACCGTTAAACCCGTCTTACCCAACTGACGCGTATGCATAGCTAATACCTCCGCAGCTTATTGATACCACAAGCAAATCTTAGCCACATTACCCGATAATGCCAATTATTTCCGTAACCCTCTCGGGGGCGAAGTCGGTAAAACCGGGGCGATTGGAGTACCATGGTGATCTGGATGCCAACGCGGCTTCGTAAGATTCCGCTGGTAGCCGCGACCAAGCTTGGAGGCCCTGTATGCAGACACTAAACGCAAAACCCGTATCGGCATATCCATGGTTTATCCGCCTATTTTTCTGGAAGCAGAAACGCAAATACGGCCAAGTTCTGGAGCCAGGTTTGATATGGGGCCGCTCGCCGTTGTTGTTCGCCACGCTGGCGCTGCTGTACGGCGCTATAGACCGAAGGCGTTCGCCGCTTCCTCCGTCACTGCGCTCACTGGTGACGGTCCGCGTTTCGCAGATTAATCATTGCGCATTTTGCGTGGATATCAACTCGGCCACTTTAATAAAACGGGGTGTATCCATGGAAAAAGCCGCCGCACTGGCTAACTGGCGCAGAGAGGATCTCCTTCCGATGTTCTCCGTTCAGGAGCGTCTGGCGCTGGAATACGCGGAAGCAATGACATTGAACCGTGTGGACGACGTGATGCGGCAGCGACTCAAAGATAAGTGGACGGACGATGAGCTGGTCGAACTCACGGGGCTGATCGCTTTTCAGAACATGTCATCGAAATTTAATGCGGCGTTGGATTTGCCGGGGCAGGGATTCTGCCGAGTCCCGCCGCCGGATTCCCAAGGCGCTTAGGATAACGGGGGCCTGCGGGGAACGAATTGTGTTGGAGGTCCCCGCCAGATGCGATGGGGCAATATCCGTTGTGTTACCAAGGACACTTGCTCAAACGGTCGCAGTCGGTGTTCCGCGGCTTGCGCCCCTGCGGCTGGATAATCACGGCCATTACTCGGACAGGACACTAGTCGCGGGCTTTAACGTCTCGATGAGTCGCTGCCGTAAATAGCCGCCCCTCTCGCCAGGGGCACTAGAAAGTCTGTGCTGTAGCGCGGTGAGATCTTCGCGGGTATCCACATCGTGCAGAGGCGGAAGCTCCGACAAAACCGCCTCGCACCGGGTGGCGTTCCAGCGGGTCTGAGCGGCTACCTGCGGTGTGCTCCAGGCAATGTCCTGAAATAGAGAAACACCTCCCGCGGGAATGCCAATCAGGACATATCCGCCGTCGTGGGCGGGGATCATGGCGTGGCGGAATTCGCGCAACTGATCCCGCGCCCAGATGATGTGGTCAGCGGTGAGTTCCGGCGCATCGGCACCGATGAAGATGGTTCCCGCCAGCGGCGCGCGGGAAAGTGTTTGCCAAGCCGATTCCAGGCGACAGCCCAGATGGCCCCGGCTCTGTGGAAGTTTCAGCCAGGGCTTCCAATCTTTCCAAGCGTCAATATTGTCGGGCGGATCGAACAGCAGCACCAGATCAAATCCGCATGGTAACGCCGCCAGCGATTCGCACAGGTCGCGGATGTGATGGAGAAACACCTCATGCACGGCCGCCGCGGTTTGCAGCGACAAACCATCGGCCGCAATCCGTGTTTTTACATGACCGGCGATGGCCTGTTTGGCCACCAGCACCAGAGCCACATGCGGCGCATGGGATGGATTGTGCGAGCTTATACAACTCATTGAGGACTCCAGCTTTACCGCAGTTCTTGGCGGCTTAATGCGTAACGCGCAGCCAACATCCAGTTGCGGATAGTCGTGCGACAGATGCCTTTGGTCCAATGCCGCGTCCCGATGGCCACAGGAGCATTGACAAAAGTCGCCGCCATCCATTGGCGAAGCCGCAGTGATAATTCCAAGTCTTCCAGTTCCGGCTGAAAAGGCCAGCCTCCAGCTCTGGCCAGCAGATCAACCCCGACGAACATGGCCTGATCCCCGTAAGGAAGGCTCAAGGCGACGCCGCGCCAGTGATTGCCCAATTCCAGTAATCGAAATCGGAGCCGTTTGTCGTTAATGTGGTGGCCCAGCAAGCCCCACCGCCAGCGCGCCTGCGCTCCAAGTTTATCAAGCAATCGGGTTCGAGATCCTGCCGGCAGAACCATGTCCGCATGACATAATAACAGAATATCCGCTGCCGCCCGATGTAATATCCATTGAATGCCGCAGCCGATGGCATGACCCCGCCGGCTGTTTGGCCGACTCAAATAGACGGCACCGCCAGATCTTGCCAGCCGGGCGACAGCCTGGTCAGCGTCGCCATCTACCACGATCACCACATCCCCAGCGCTGGAGAAGTCCTTCAGCGACGCCAGACACCCGGACAAAAAAGCCTGATCGCCGCGACAGGGAATCACAATGCCGATCCGTAGGTGCTGCCCCGTGTCATTCGCGTGCATGGACGGCGTGGCCGTTGGCGGTCCGATCATTCGGGTTTCTACGGCCTGGCCGTTTCCGCGAAAGGCTACTGAGGTCAAGGGTGGCATAGTCAAGGGTCATCTTCTCCGTCGGCAACCACAAGCTGCGAGGCCCGCCCCGATCGACATCGGGAGCATCGTCGGCTAATTGCTGTTTGGTCGCCGCCCGTGCAATAATCTTACACTATTTCGTCCTGAAATAATGTGTCGCTTTGGTGAACGGCAACGTCACTGATGATGGCATTCGTGCCCGGCGCTATGGCGCACAGAACGGCAAATCGTGTAATATAAACGTCCTCGCGGCGACTAAATAGCCAGTGCAACCCGTTGGAAGAGGCTTTTCTTGGATACGGCGAAGGCAGATAGATCGACAATCGCGTCACTCCTTCCTCGCAATAGAGATCGCGCCGGAATGGTAACGCTGATTGCCGCCGGCCTGGTACTGATGGGGTTGTCCACGGCTCTGGCCTGGCAAGCACCGGGCCTGACAGGACAAGGTCATCCGGACTTGCTGCAACGCGAGATTGTTGTTGCCGGCAGTGTTGCGGCGGGCGTGGTTTTTCTCGTGAGTTGTCTGGCTTTGCGCACTGTCCAACCGCGATGGATGCTGTTCTGGGTGCTACTGGTCGGCCTGGCCTGTCGCCTGCTGCTGCTGGCCGCGCCGCCGGTGATGGCCAGCGACTATTATCGTTATATGTGGGACGGGACGGTTTGGTTGCACGGCTATAACCCCTGGCGTTTCAGCCCCGCCGCGGCTCTGGCCGGTTCTCCGACCAGAATACCTGCGGGACTCCATGAGCTTGCAGTAAATCACCGGAAATTCGTCACGCGTATCAACCATAACCATTTGCCCACGATTTATCCGCCGGTCAGTGAGGCGGTCTTTGTCGCGGCTGCCTGGATGGGACCCTTTAACACCCTGGCGCTGAAGGCATGGCTATTTTTGTTTGACGGGGCTGCAGCCGCGGTTTTGGCGTTGCTGCTAAGCAGGTTGAAGTTGCCTGGTTCGCTGCTGCTGATCTACTGGTGGAATCCGGTGGTTATCAATGCCTTTGCCAACGAGGCGCATCTCGATTCGATCACGCTTTTTTTTGTGGCGCTGTTCCTTTATTTTCTCATAAGCAGCGCCCGGCATGCCGAAGTCGGGGCGGGTGTGGCACTGGGATTGGCGATCGGAGCAAAATTCTGGCCGGTGGTATTAGGCCTTGTGGTTCTGCGAAAATTCTGGAACCAACCGCGACGCTTGTTCACCGTGACCCTGGCGGCTGTCGCATCGGCTGCGATCGCATTGGCTCCGATGTTTGGCACCGGACCGCCGGCATTTATTTCGCTGTCGGCTTACGCCCACTATTGGCAGGCCAATGACCTGGTGTTTCATCTGTTGTTCATGCTATGGCGACACCTGGCGACTGCCTGGTCGACGGCACATCTGGGAGCCGTGGCAACCATTTTGACGGTGTATGGAATTGCGTCGCTGGTTTTAATGCGTCAATCCGCGGATGGCGTGCGCGCGATCGGTACCAGCCTGTACCTGACCGCTCTTATTTTTCTGCTTAGCCCCACCGAGTTTCCATGGTATTACACTTGGCTGGTGCCGATGCTGGTCTTCTGTCCGCGGCCTTCGTTGCTACTTTGGTCCTGCACGCTGGGCTTATATCATTGGGCGTACATTGGCGCATGGGTTGTCTGGGTGGAACACCTGCCGGTGATTCTTTTATTTATTGTTGAGTCGTTTTCCTCGCGAGCACGTTTATTCTTGGACTTTGGAGCTTCCACAACCCGTGTGGATATGATCACCGCATCAGAGGCTGCACAATGACCATTCCAGCAAATCATTGCGATATGCACTGTCTGGCGACCACGGTGATCATCCCTGCGCTTAATGAGGAGGAATCAATCGGGCGAGTCATCGCGTCCATTCCGCCATGGGTCGCGCGGGTCATTGTTGTCGACAACGGGTCCACGGATGCCACGGCCCAGCGTGCCCGGCAGGCGGGGGCTGTGGTTATCACGGAACCGCGGCGAGGTTATGGCCAGGCGTGTCTAGCCGGATGCGCCGCAGCCGAGGATGCGGACATCGTGGTTTTTCTGGATGGCGATCTTAGCGACTACCCGGAACGCATGGAGCAGTTGGTGCGACCGATCATTGAAGATCGCGCGGATTTCGTGCTGGGTTCACGCACAGGGGGATCGTGCCAGAAAGGTGCCCTGCTGCCGCAGCAGCGCTTCGGTGGGTGGCTGGCTTGCCTGCTAATTCGGTGGCTGTGGCGTTATCGCTACACCGATCTGGGACCGTTCCGGGCCATCCGTCGGACCAGCTTAACCCGGTTGAACATGGACGATCAGAACTTCGGCTGGACGGTACAGATGCAAATTCGCGCGGTTCTTGCGAATTTGCGCATTATGGAAATTCCGCTGGATTATCGACGGCGTATCGGCCGTTCCAAAATATCCGGCACACTGCGCGGCGTGTTCGCGGCTGGAACCAAGATTCTCTACACCATCGCACGCGAGCAGATCATCGCCCGTCGACGGATCCTTCCGTAACGGACTTTGCCATATATTCGTGAGATACGTCCTTACACTCGGACCAACGGAATCCAACTGAACATGTGCCCTGACAAGAATCTGCTATTAGTCGGGCGATTCTCCATTAAGACCTTGAGGTCTGCTGCATTTGTCATCGTTTGCATGTGGTACCGACCGGAATTCGTCATGGGTACGAATCGTCATCTCGTTGTGGCGCTGACCAAAATGCACGAGCCGCTCCGATTCAGGAAGGCTTGATAATCCAGTGGTCCACACGCCGGTTTCCAAAGGTGAAATGAATAGATCCGGTACACCTTCGCTCCGCAGTTGCCGGGCCCATGCAATTTCATCATACCGTACAGAGCAAATTGATACCTTCAGTTCGCCAAAGTACGACACGTCCAGGATGCTGTAATGAACCTCGGTGTTTCCGTCATGATCCGGTTTACCGACCACACCGCAATTTGCGGCAAAACGATCTGTGCCCACACGATGTATCCATGGCAGTCCGGAATGTGTGCAAACAAATCCGGTGATCTCCCGTATTTTCAAAAATCGTTCCCAACGGGCTTCGGAAAATTGCGAAGCGTACAGGAATTCATTGGTACGCTCGGGGCTGCCGTGGCACAAAAGCACCGGCCCCGCAGGCGTCTTTACCAGCAATTCGTTCGGCCAAGTCAGCAGCCAGCGGCGATGATCCTGCGATATATCACGCAGGGCTATATTAAAAGCCTGACAGCCCGCCTGCTCGTCTTCCGGCGATTCGTAACCGCACCCGCACATGCTTTGGCCCAAGGCCGCTTGCTGTTCGTGATTACCGGCCACCAATAGAGAGAAGTTTCGATTGATTAACGCCAGTATTTCCGCCGAATGACCGCAACATCCGATAGCATCCCCGATAAACGCCATGGTCTGACACCCCTGGCTTCGGGCGTCGTCAATGCAGGCCTGAAGTGCCGGTACATTGCCATATGCCCCGCCCATGACAGCCAGCTTCCAAGACAAATGGCGATTCAGAAAGTTGCCATTGTTTTGCGCAGTCATCACTTCACCGAACCTCTCGATCTAATACTACAGCGCTACTCTATTTTACGTTCATGTCGCTTTCGAGATTCAATGGCGGCGCGGTTTCGCCATTGGTG